>CALGIA010000342.1 GCA_937916005.1 uncultured Rhodospirillaceae bacterium | reverse complement strand
GCGTATGTCAGGTTGTCCACGGTCATGAGGTCGGGCTTGGACGGGACGGTGCTGACGATCTCGCCATTCCAGCCGAACCAGATGCCGCCTTCTTCCTTTAACGCCGCAAGCACGGCCACGGCCAAGCCCCCGGCGGCGGTTTTCCCTTCGTCGATCGGCGCGACCCTGTTTGATACGATGACGAGTCGGCTCAAAACGCCTCCTCCCATGATTTGCTGAGCCGCATCGCCGATGAAATCATTCCGACCATGGAATAGGTCTGGGGAAAATTGCCCCACAATTCACCGGTCCGCGGGTCAATATCTTCCGACAACAGCCCCACATGATTCCGGCAGGACAGCACGTTCTCGAACAGCTCCCGCGCTTCGTCAACACGGCCCAGCGCCGCCAGCGCATCGATGAACCAGAATGTGCAGATCGTGAACGAGGTTTCCGGCACGCCGAAATCATCTGGGGAAATATAGCGGAATAAATAGTTGCCGCGCCTAAGTTTTTTTTCCACCGCCGCCACCGTGCCGGCGAAGCGCGGGTCGTCGGCGGCGAGAAAGCCGAGCTCATGCAGCAACAACAGGCTTGAATCCACGTCATCGCCATCGCCGAAACTTTCCACGAATGAATTCAATTCCGCGTTCCAGGCATTGTCGCAAATGAATTTCTGGATTTTGTCCGCGTGGTCGCGCCAGTATTCCGCACGGGCGGACAGCTCGATCCGGGCCGCGATCTTGGCCAGCCGGTCACAGGCCACCCAGCACATCACGGCGGAAAATGTGTGCACTTTCGCGATGGTGCGGAATTCCCACAGCCCGGCGTCGGGTTTGTCGAACACCGCGACCGCCTGTTCGCCGATGTCTTCAAGCCGTTCGAAAATCCGGATATTGCCCGGCTGGGCCAGGCGGCGGTCGAAGAACATCTGGGTCGCCGCCATGATGACGCTGCCATAGACGTCGTTCTGGATATGCTCATAGGCCTGGTTGCCGACCCGGACCGGTCCCATGCCGCGATACCCGTCGAGCCCGGTCTCGATGCGCTCGGTCAGTTTTGATCCCAGGGTGACGCTGTAGACCGGTTGCAGATGACCGTTGCTGGCCGAGGCCACAACGTTGGAGATATAGCGCAGATAGTCTTCCATGGTCCGCGTCGCGCCGAGCCGGTTCAGCGCATGAACCACGAAATAGGCGTCGCGCAGCCAGCAATAGCGGTAATCCCAGTTGCGTTCGCTTCCCGGCGCTTCGGGGATGGACGTCGTCATGGCGGCGATGATGGCGCCGCTTTCCTCGAAGCTGCACAGCTTCAGGGTGATCGCCGCGCGGATGACCGCATCCTGCCACTCGAAAGGAACTGACAGATAGCGGGCCCATTCACGCCAGTAATCAATGGTGTTTTCGCGGAAGTTGCGGCCCGCCTCGGCAATCGGCCGGGTCAGGGTTTCGTCGGGCCCAAGGATCAATGTGTGCGGCTCCTCGAGCACGAAGGGCACTTCCTCGATCACATAGGAAATCGGCACGTCGGTGGTTAGCCGCAATGTGTTGGCCGCCGATATATAGCGGATATGGTTGCTGCCATGGGTCATGTCGGGCCGCCGCGCGCCGTAATCCGCGCCCGGCCGCAGCCTGATCTGAATTCGGGGATTGCCGATCACGGGACGGATCTGGCGCACGATCATGACCGGCCGGTAAAACCGGTCGAGCTGTTTGAAGCGTGGCGCGAAATCGGTGATTTCCACCGCCGAGCCGTGGCTGTCATACAAGGTGGTGACCAGCACGGCCGAGTTGTTCAGATAATATTGTTCGCTGCGGGCAAAATCATCGATCCGGATATCGTAAAACCCGAACCCGTCTTCATCCTGCGGGCCGCCGTCGCCATTGGCGCCGTTCAGGAGACTGCAAAAAACCGGGTCGCCATCGAATCTGGGCAGACATGACCACAGGATGCGGCCTTGCTGGTCGATCAGCGCGCTGTAGCTGCAATTGCCGATGACGGCGAGATCGAGACTGCTCATTGTTGTCTCCGTTGATGAACGGTCATGGCGCGACAAGCCCGCCAAGCCAGTCCCTGAGTTCGGTCACGCTATCGATCCGCCATGTGGCGGCGGAAGTCTCGCCTGACCCAACCCGTATCGAATGCCCCGACATCCGGTTGACCGTCTTGAAGCCATCCTCGTCGGTAATATCGTCGCCGATGAAGACGGGGACCCTTCCCTTGAAGGGCGCGACCG
>CALGIA010000341.1 GCA_937916005.1 uncultured Rhodospirillaceae bacterium | reverse complement strand
ATCCCTGTCACCGACAGGCCCCACTACACATATACATGGAAATGGTGAATAAAAGTGACCATGCGAATTTCCGCCGACAAGATTGACGATCCGTAAATCGCGGTATATTTCGGTGCTATGCTATGTTTCGAATAATTGTTCGGCACAAAGAACCCGCGCCGTTCATCCATTGGTTACGATTTGTTCCATAAATAGCGACTGCGCAGTGCGATTTGGCACGGAATTCCAGGGACCGGACAAATATGGCGACCATCGACGACGTAAAAACAATCCTTCGGGACACGCTGCAAATAGGCGACCGGGTCAATGATTTTGACCTGTCGACCCCGCTGCTCGGCCACGTGCCCGAGCTGGACTCCATGGCCGTGGTGACGATCCTGACCGCGCTGGAAGAGGCCTTCGATATCGAAGTCGATGACGATGAGATCACGGCGGCGACTTTCGAGACCGTGGGAACGCTGACCGAGTTCGTGGATTTCAAACTGGCGGCCTGAGTTGCCGGCGGAGGATCATATCCGCCGAACGTTCCCTCTCACAATCCTTCCACCCATTCCCGCGTCCATCTCGCAACCTGGTCGCGCCAGTCGCGGCGCGAAAACGTATGGTCGGCTTGTGGAAAGTTCCGGCGGGTGATGCGGGGGGCGGCGAGGATCTTGCGCCATCGGGGCGATGATTTGGCGGCGTCTTCGAATTCCCGCGCGGTGAGGTCGTTGCCGCTGATGATAAACAAGGCGGGGCCGGGGTAGGCGTCGAGGCCGGCGGCCATTCGTTCGGGTAGGGGAAGTTCCGAGGCCGTATCACCTTGCGATGAATTGTCCTCCGGTCCGCGCGATTTTGGTTTTAGCGCCGAAGTCGCATTCGCGGCCAGCCCGCGGATCGAACCCAGAAAATCGAATTTTCCGGTGGCCAACTTGGCCCAGAACTCCCGCTCGAACAGCCGCGCCGTGTAGTAATGCTTGATCCGCGCCCGGGCCAGGCCTTCGTTGGTGCGGACCCAGGGGTTCAGCAGCGCCAGCCCCGCGACCCTCGGGTCGCCATGGGCATAGAACAGGATGGCCGACGCCGCATCGCAGAGACCCCAAAGCACAACGCGCTCGAGCCCCGGCATGACGTCCATGAAAGCGTCGATGGCGGCGCGGATGTCGTGGTTGACCGTCTCGAACCCGGTGAAGTCGCCGTCGCTGTCACCCATGCCCCGATAATCAAAGCGCAGCGCGGGAATGCCAGCGGCGGCAAGGTCCCGCGCCAACAGCAAAAACTGCCGATGGCTGCCAACCCGGTATTGCGGCCCGCCGACCACAATCACCACACCGGTCTTGGCGCGCTGCACCCCCGGATGGACAATGCCCACCAAGGCATCGTCTTCGACAGATATCAGAATGGGGGTTTCCGCGTTCATGAGCCATCCGCCTCCAGGATCTCCGTCGTGCGCGCGATCAGCGCCGGCGCGATTGTGGTTTCTTGCAGGCTCCAGAACGGCTCGCCCACAATTGTTTCCGCCTCAATCGTGCATCCGGCCGCGCGCCATGTGTCGATGATTCGCGCGGCGCCCGGTGAAACTGGCTTGTCTGGCTCAGTGGCAATTTCGAGCCAATTAACCGGGATGGACGACGGTGGGATCAGGGCCGCGAGTTCCAACCCGTCGAGCCCACGCGCAAGATCAGGCGAGATTTCATACCCCGCGACCTCGACCGCCTCGCCGGCCTGGACCCTGTCGCGCAGGGACTGGGTCGTCTCAGGCCCATTTCCGCCACCTCCAGTTATGGCCGCCGCGACGCGGATCCTCAGGAACTGTGTCAGCATGGTTTTGCCCGATGTCACCGGTTGCCACAGAACCAGCCGATCGACCATTTCAGGCGCATCAAGAGCTGCCTGTGCGGCAAGGGCCGCGCCAAGCCGCAGCCCGATCACCGTCACCGGCCCCTCATGGCGATTGCACAGCCAGTCCAGCCCCGCCCGCACATCTGCCTGCCATTCTTCCAACCGGGCATCGCCAAAATCACCCGAACTGTCGCCACACCCGAGCAAATCGACGGAAAGCACGCCCCACCCCGCCTGCGACAAAGCGCGCGACATCAGCGCCGCCATCCGCCGAGACCGGTTCATTTCCTCGGCAAACGGGTGAATATAAAGCACGCCGCCCCTGGCGGGAGCCGCGGGTGGGCAGTACACCGAAAACAGCCGGTGGGGCGATCGCTCCAGAAAGAACGGTTCAATGGTCATATTTTTCTGCGTCCGAAGCGTGGGGCTTGTCTTATTCAGGAGTTATATCTAACGGGGCTGCCCGAGATAACAACCGTTGATTTGCGACCTTGATCCATCGCGTGAGCTGCCCCAAATGTCGAATGGGTTGGAGGTCACAGCCTTGATAGCGATAAGCCAGTGCAGTTCTTGTTTTCGATGGTGCCGTAAACAACTGAATTTTTGCCTTGCGGGAAGATGAGGCGTGACTTTTGGGCAGCGTGGTCGAGATAAAGAGTATTTTATAGACGGAAGTCTATTAGTTACAGTTGCCCAAATACTCACTACCAAAAAATTTTGGAAGCAAAAATTCATTTAATTTTCATCTTAAAAGGCTCATCTTGTGGATATGCTCAGGAACCCTGTTTCAACACCGCAGCAAGCCCATTCCTGCAATGACCGCAAAACCATTCGATCACTAACGGTTCCCGGTTTGGGGCCCAATGTCGCAAAAATTGGACGCCTTATTCCGGCACCCGACATTTCCATTGAGCCGGTATTGTCACTCGGGGCGTTCATGCCGACCGCCGCTACCAGGTTTAATTCTGTTCTAGATGCCGGGCCGGTGGTCAAGGTGACGGCTGGCCGTTATGCGATTGCCTGGGCGATCAAACTATTGGGATTGCAAAAAGGCGACGGGGTTTTGATGCCTGCATTTCACTGTGCCAGCATGATAGAGCCGCTGAGCGTGGTGGGAGCCGAGCCGGTATTTTACCGTATCAATGATGATCTGACTATAGATCTTGATGATGTTCGGTCCAAGCTGACGCCATCGGTCAAAGCCATTCTCGCCACCCATTATTTCGGTTTTCCGCAACCTCTCGCGGCGTTGCGAGAATTTTGTGACGGCGCGGGAATTGCGCTCATTGAAGACTGCGCCCATAGTTTCTTCGGTAATTTCGCGGGTCGCCCGGTCGGAAGTTATGGAGACTTTGCGATTGCAAGTCCGAGGAAATTTTTTCCGGTTCCTGATGGTGGGATTCTGGTTCGGCGATCCGAAAACACGAGCACGATTTCGCTTTCTTCAGCAGACTTCCCATCGGCCGCAAAACAGGCGTTCAATTTTCTGGAACATTCATTGGCCTATGGCAGGCTGTTTGCGATTGCCCCGATCATCAATTTAATTGGTTATCTGGGCCGAGCCGCCAGAGGCAGTCAAAAGAATGTCGGATTGGATAAGATTGAACCTATCCTGGTCGGTGGAGATTCGGGCGCCTTCGGTGATTTCGATGCCGCTCTTATGCTTAAAAAAATGAGTGGATTTTCCCGCCTGACCTGCGGCGCCGTTGCCAAAAGCCGGATGATTGCGCACCGGCGGAAAAACTACATCAAGCTTTTGCGCGGGCTCGAAGGCCTGCCGCGGTGCCGGCCGCTTTTCCCGGAACTGCCGGCCGAGGTCGTGCCTCATATGTTTCCGTTATGGGTTGACGATCTCGATACGGTGTTTCCGAAACTCGAAGATCTGGCGGTACCCATGCAACGTTTCGGTCAGTTCCTTTGGCCGGACACAGACGGAACAACCTGCCCCGTCAGCTCGGAAATGTCTCGTCACCTGGTGCAATTTCCATGTCATCAGGAACTCACGGAACGGGAACTTGATACAATCATCACCAGAATCCGCTCGGCGCTCGATGCCAGCTAGTCGCACCGATTTTTCTCACCTCATTCCAAAGCTATTGTTCATCTGATGTCCTGGTCCATATTTCCTGCAAATGAATTTCCGGATGTTTCCGACGCGTGGCGGGAACTGAATGAAGCGACCGTGAATTCCCCGTTGCTCCACCCGGACTTCATGCTGCCTGTATTCGCGGAGTTCGCGAAGGGAGATGAGGTGCTGGCAATCCACGGTCCCCGGGAGGCGCCCGATGCCATGGGTTTGTTCTCACCGGGTGGTTGCTTTACCTGGCAAACCTTTCAGCCTTCCGTGGCGCCTCTTGGCGCATGGCTTCGAAAACCCGAGACGTCACTTCCCGAGTTGCTCGATGGGTTGATCCGGGCACTGCCTGGTTTCAATGTGCTCGTTGCGCTTAGTCAGCAGGACCCAAACCTGTCACCCCGACCGGAGAACGCGGGGAAAACAAGAACGCTGGATTACATCCATACGGCGCGCATGGCAATTTCCGGCGATTTTGAGACCTACTGGAACGCGCGCGGCAAGAATTTGCGCCATACCATGAAACGCCAGCGCAACCGCCTGGCCCGCGAAGACATCACGCCGCGGTTTGAAGAATTGGTTGGCGAAACTGAAATGGCCGATGCCGTCGCGAACTATGCCCGGATGGAATCTTCTGGTTGGAAGGGGGAAGCCGGCACCGCCGTGGGCGAGGCCGACCCACAAAGCCGGTTTTACACCAAAATGCTGGAAAATTTCTGTCGCCGGGGAAAGGGTTTGGTTTACCGGTACTGGTATAACGACAAGCTGGTCGCGACCGACCTCTGTATTCACGATGACGGGACTATAATCATCCTGAAAACCACCTATGACGAGACCGAGAAGACCACATCACCCTCCCAGCTGATGCGACAGGACGCATTCCAGAAGTTTTTTGACGGGGGATGGTTTGACGGGTTGGAGTTTTATGGCCCGGTGAAGGATTGGCACACAAAGTTGAGTGATGATGTCCGGACGATGTATCATGTAAATCGTTATCGCTGGTGGTGGCTTGCCACGATGCGTGGCCGTTAGGGTGAACTACTGAGATCGGGATGGTTATTGGTGGATCGAATGAAATACGACCACAAAAATGGTCGCTGATTGGCGAGACTGCGAGGCTAACGAACATGTTTGATTTCAAGCGTCTTATGTTAATGATTTTGTTCCTGTCGCTGCCCTTGGCCCCGATGGCGAATGGGGAAACAGACCTCTATAA
>CALGIA010000340.1 GCA_937916005.1 uncultured Rhodospirillaceae bacterium | reverse complement strand
CTTCGCCGGCCAGTGTCGCGAGGCAGAGCGGCAACTCTGTGCTGGGGTCGGCGTGGGCGATCGACCCGCAGACCGTGCCGCGATTTCTGGTTTGGAAATGCCCGATATTGGGGAATGCCTTGTGCAGCAAAGTCAGGTTCCCGGCCAGCCCGTCCCACGCCTGCAACTCGCCCTGGGTGGTGGCCGCGCCAATTTCGACCATGGCGCCATCGTCCTTGATATAGGACAGCGCCGCGATGCCCGCAATATCGACCAGAACCTCGGGCTCGGCGAGACGGAAATTCAACATCGCCATCAACGATTGACCGCCGGCCAGTATCTTGGCGTCCTCACCGGTTTCCGCCAGCTCCGCGACAGCTTCGTCAATTGTCTCGGCGCGCAAATAATCGAACTGCTTGGGCTTCATTGGCCGGCCCCCAACATCCGCAACAACCGCCGCCACCAGGGAACCGAAACCACCGGGCCGCCAACCTGCGCCACCAGCCGTTCGAAGAACTGACCGATGACCATGCGAGTCGCGCCTTCCAGCATGCGACCGCCGACGGCGGCGACCTTGCCGCTCAATTCGACTTCATATGTATAATTTACCCGGGTCTTGTCACCCTCGACCGCTTGCAGCGTCACCACGCCGCCACCCTGCGAGGACCCCAGCGGTCCGACCAATTCGCCGGAAAGCCGCGCCGAATGGGGCGGGTCGAGATCAGATAGCCGAACGGCAGCCGTGAACTTTCCGCGCACCGGGCCAACGCCGAGACTGACCTCGGCGCGGTAGCTGTTTTCAGCAACCAGGTCGAGCTGATGACAACCGGGAATCACGCCGGCGAGTTTTTCCGGATCGAGCAACGTGGCCCAGACTTCGTCGGGAGACGCCGGCACCGTGGTTTCGCCCTGGCCCTGCAGCGCATGGCCGTGACCCGCGGGCGCGGCATCCGGTTCGGAATGGCCCTTGGGTGGCGGGGGTTCGTCCGGATCCATTATTTCGCTGAGTTTTTCCGGGGTCAGCGGCAGCTTGATGTTTTCGATGCCGAGCGCATCGCACGCCGCATTTGCCAGGCAAACCGGAGTCGACATGCAGTTGCCCTCGGCCAGGCCCTTCGCGCCCAGAGGCGTCAGGGGGGTCGGCGATTCCAGGTGAAAAATCATCGGTTCCGGCACTTCATAGGCGGTCGGCACCAGGTAATCGGCGAATGTGCCGGACTTGAAGCTGCCGTCGTCGCCATAGATGAACTCTTCATACAGGCCTTCGGCAATCCCGTGAGCGTACGATCCCAGCAACTGCCCGTCGGCGATCATGGGATTCAGGAGGGTTCCCCCGTCATGAATGGTGACGTAGTGATCGATCCTCAGTTCGGCGGTATCCCGGTCGATTTCGATGCCGCAGAAATCAAAATTGAAGCCGTAGGTGAGCGACGTATTGATGCGGTCGTCGTCGTCGGGCGGAGTCAGCTGAGGCGGCGACCATACCGCCTGTTCGGACAATCCGGCGTCCATGCCCTCGGGCAGAAGACCCGGTGACCAATGGGCCGTGCCGGCGGTGCGGTTGAAGCTGAGCGCGTTATCCGGATTATCGATGGCGAAGATCTTGCCGTCGGCAAATTCGATCTGGTCGGGCGGAACGTTAAGCCGCTGGGCCGCGATGCGCGCCAGCTTTTCGCGCATCGCCACGGCCGCCAAATGGGTCGCCACGGCGGGACCGGCGGAAAACCGGCAGGAATAGCTGCCCGCGGCGATCGACCACGGGTCTTTCTGGGTATCGAGTTCCAGGTTGCACACGATGTCTTTCATATCGACGCCCAGCTGGTCGGCGACGATCTGGCTCAACGTGGTGGCGTGACCCTGGCCCTGGGGCGTGGTGTCGGACGTTACGCTGATCCCGCCAAAGGGGTCGATATTGACCGTCGACATGGATGTGGCGCCGTTCTGTTGCCCGCGGGCGTGACGTTCTTCCTTGGTCAGGATATTGCTGAGATAGCCCATATTGGACTGGGTCGGCTCGATTACCGCGGCATAGCCGATGCCGTAAATGCGGCCTTCCTTGCGGGCCTGGTCGCGGCGACGGAGAATTTCGTCCAGCTTGCCGTCCCGGCAGGCGATGGCGACGGCTTTTTCGTAATCCCCGGAATCCAATTCGGCGCCGGCGGCGGCCTTGAACGGCATTTTTTCGGTCGGCACCAGATTTTTGCGAATGACCTCAAGCGGGTCGAGCCCCAACTCGATCGCGATCCGGTGCATGACCCGTTCCATGGCGTAATAGATCTGCGGTCCGCCAAAACCGCGCACCATCCCCGACGGGCATTTATTGGTCATCACCAGATGATTGGTGATCGCCAGATTGGGAATATCATAGGCGCCCGTCATGACGCCGTGCATGCGATAGAGCGGTCCGGGCATGGGCGCGCGCATATGGGCGCCGTAATCATCGGTCTGGTCGAACCGGAATGCGGTCACCCGGCCTTCCTTGGTTGCGGCCGCCTCAAGCCGGATAACCCGGTTGGGCGCCGCGGTGGCGGCGGCGAGATGCTCGTACCGGTCCTCGACCCATTTCACCGGCTTGCGGACCAGCCGCGAGGCGACGCACATCAACACGATATACGGGAAAATGCCGACCTTGACGCCAAAGCCGCCGCCGGAATTGCCCGGGGTGCGCAGGCGCAACTTGGTGTCCGTCACCCGCAGCGCGCGGCTCATAACGGGATGGACGGAGAACGGCCCCTGGAAATTGGCCAGCACATCGTAGATGCCGTCGCCCGAATGGTAGTCGGCGCACACCACGAATCCCTCAATGGGCGTATGGCTGCTGCGCGGGAAATCGATGGTCAGATCGACCACGTGATCGGCTTCGGCGAATGCCGTCTCGGGGTCGCCATATCTGAAGGTCCGCTGGGACATGACGTTCGACCCGGCCTCGGGGTGGATCAGGAACGCGTCTTCCTTGGCCGCCTCCAATGGATCGACGACCGGCTGTAATAACTTGTATTCCACATCAATAAGATCGACCGCGTCTTCGGCGATATAGCGGTCATCGGCGACGACCAGCGCCAGCGCTTCGCCCACATAGCGCACCCGCCCGACAGCCAGCGACCACAGCTTCATGGGCGCCTTGACGGCGTTGAGGAACGGATCGGTCAGCTTCAGCACATCTTCGCCGGTGATCACCGCGCTGACGCCGGGATGGGCCAGCGCCCGGGTGGCGTCGATGGAAATGATTTCGGCATGGGCGTGGGGCGATCGCAGCATCGCGGCATGCAGGGTATCGGCCCGGACGGGGAAATCGTCCGCATAGCGCGCAAGACCGCGCAGCAGCGTCTCGTCCTCGACCCGTTCCATGGGCTGGCCGATGAACTTGCCGGTCGCCGATTTCTTCAATGCGGTTATAACCATACGACGGCGCGCTCCCTGATGGGGACATCACGATGTCCCGGTCTGACCTTGGACAGAGAGGTATTTTCTTTTCCCGCACCCGTCAATAGCCCATTAAAGTGAGACAAACCGGCGTCATCCCAGCTAATCTGTCGCTGGAATATTCGATAAAAAGCTTTCGGCAGGAGAGACCAGCAATGCAGGACAATACGGTCGACGTGGACGAAAAGGCCAATCCGCCGACCCTTGAATTCGCACCGATATTCAATGTGGCCGTGCCGTTTATCGACCGGCATCTTGCCGAGGGGCGGGTCGACAAGCCGGCGATT
>CALGIA010000339.1 GCA_937916005.1 uncultured Rhodospirillaceae bacterium | reverse complement strand
GATCGGCGATCGGCCGCTGAACGAATTGCTGCCCATGTACCGTGACCCCCGGTCCGAGACCATGGCGACGCAGTTCTCCATGAAATATACGGAACTCGCCGGGTTGGTGAAGTTTGACTTTTTGGGGCTGAAGACTCTGACCGTGCTGGACCGGGCGGTCAATCTGCTGGCGGACCGTGGCGTGATCATCGATTTGCCCTCCGTGCCGCTCGACGATCCGCTGACGTACGAAATGCTTGGGCGCGGCGATGCCACCGGGGTGTTCCAGTTGGAAAGCAGCGGCATGCGCGATGTGCTGGTCAAGATGCAGCCCGATGCATTTGAAGACCTCATCGCGCTCGTCGCGCTGTACCGCCCGGGTCCGATGGACAATATTCCGACCTATATCGACTGCAAGCATGGGCGGAAGGAGCCGGATTACCTGCATCCCGCCCTGGAAGGCATTCTCAAGGAAACCTTCGGCGTGATGATCTATCAGGAACAGGTCATGCAGATCGCGCAGACCCTTTCGGGCTTCAGTCTCGGCGCCGCTGATTTACTGCGCCGCGCCATGGGCAAGAAGATCAAATCCGAGATGGATGCCCAGCGCGATGCTTTCCTGAGCGGCGCGAAGGAGCGGGGCGTTGACCGTCCACAGGCCGGACGGATTTTCGAGCAGGTCAATAAGTTCGCGGGCTACGGCTTCAACAAATCCCACGCCGCCGCCTACGCGCTGATCGCCTATCACACGGCGTGGCTCAAGGCCAATCACCCGGTCGAATTCTTCGCCGCCACCATGACCCTGGATCTGGGCAATCCGGACAAGCTCAATTTGTTCCGGGATGAGCTGAAACGGCTCGACATTCCCCTGTTGCCGCCGGATATCAACCGGTCGGGCGTCGAGTTCACGGTTGAGACATTGCGCAATGGCGTTGACCGGGGCGCGGTCCGCTATGCTCTTGCGGCGATCAAGAATGTCGGCGCCCAGGCCATGGCGGATATTGTCGCGGAACGAGACGCCGGCGGGCCCTTCGCGGACGAGCTGTCGTTCGCCCGCCGGGTCGGCAACAAGGCGGCCAATAAAAGGCAATTTGAAAATCTCGTCTGTGCCGGGGCCTTCGACAGTCTGAATAAGAACAGGCGACAACTGTTTGAAAAGATAGAAATTCTGGTGCGCGAAGGCGCGGTGGCCGCCGATGAACGGTTGACCAATCAGCAGAGCTTTTTCGGCGGCGATGAAGAACAGCTTCAGCAACCGGTGGCGGTCCGAAATGATGTCCCGGACTGGACGCCAATGGAACGCTTGAGCCGCGAATTCGACGCCGTCGGATTCTATCTTTCCGCCCATCCGCTCGATATCGAGGTGGATCGGTTGCGCCGTCTGCGGGTGATCCCCGCCGCGGATATCGGTCTCTCCATGGCGGGTGGGACTCCGAAACTGGCCGGCATTGTCAAATCCAAGCGTGAACGGACTTCCGCCAAGGGCAAGCGGTTTGCCGTTATCGAACTGTCGGATGCGTCGGGCAGTTTTGAAGTTCTGGCATTCAGCGAAGTCATGGCGAGCGCGCGGGACCTTCTCGTGACCAATGCCCGGGTCCTGATTACGGTCGAGGTGCGGGCCGACAGGGACGGCGATGGGGTGCGCATGTCGGCCATGAAAATAGAACCCCTCGACGATGCGCTTGCCCAGGCCACCAGGGGGGTCCAGGTGTTCATGGGCGGTTGTGAGGGGATCGAGATCCTGAAACAGGCCATATCCCAGGGCGGTTCCGGCAATGGGATGATCAGCCTCGTGATCGACGTGGACCGGGAAAATCAGGTGGAAGTGGCTCTGCCGGGCCGATATGCCCTGTCGGGAGAGCTTATGGCCGCGATCGCCTCGGTTCCGGGCATTACAGCCGTTCGAGATCTTTGAAATATCGCTGAATTTGCTTGCGAATAGCCGCCTTTCGGTATATTCAGGCACCCAATCACACACGCGGGGATGCGGCGCCAGGCGATCATGTCAGGCATCGATCCGGTGTTTCACCCAAAATTTTCCGATTTATTGGATTTGGGTGCGACCAACCCCCTGCGGAGGTACAACCGGAAAAGGATACGCATCAATGGCGATGCCAGAATTCACCATGCGCCAGCTTCTCGAAGCCGGTATTCACTTTGGTCACCAAACCAGACGCTGGAATCCCAAAATGGGCCCCTATATTTTCGGGGTGCGCAACGGGGTTCATATTATCGATTTGCAGCAGACCGTGCCCATGCTGCATGCGGCGCTCGCCGCCGTGCGCCAGGTCACGGCCGGCGGCGGTCGCGTGCTCTTTGTGGGCACCAAGCGACAGGCTGCCGAACAGGTTGCGGACGCGTCGGCGCGCTGCGGACAGTATTTCGTCAATCACCGCTGGCTTGGCGGCACATTGACCAACTGGAAAACCATTACCGCTTCGATCCGCCGTCTGCGCGAGCTGGACGAAACCCTGTCCGACGATGAGAGCGGCCTGACCAAGAAAGAACTGCTGGGCCGGACGCGCGAGCGCGCAAAGCTGGAACGGTCCCTCGGCGGTATCAAGGAAATGGGCGGCTTGCCCGATATCCTGTTCGTGATCGACACCAACAAGGAATCGATTGCCATTCAGGAAGCCAATAAGCTGAATATCCCCGTTATCGGGGTTATCGACAGCAATTCGAGCCCGGAAGGTATCACGTTTCCGATCCCCGGCAATGATGACGCCATCCGCGCAATTGCGCTGTATTGCGATCTGATTTCCCGGTCGGTGCTTGATGGCTTGCAGCAGGAAGCGATCTCGTCCGGCGTCGATGTGGGTGAGGCCGAAGAAGGCCCGAGGGACGATGCGCCTGTCGAGGATTTTCCCGTGGTTGAGGCTGCCGTGGTGGCCGAGGCCGTCATAGCGGAAGCCGCCGCAGAGGTTGTCGAGAAAACCGACGGGTAATCCGTCCCGAAATATCCGCGTCGTTGTTTGAGTGTCGGCGCGGTCCCGAATGAAACTGTTTTAGTTGCGAGGTAAACCCATGGCCGAAATTACGGCATCGCTGGTCAAGGACCTGCGTCAGAAAACCGGCGCCGGCATGATGGATTGCAAGAAGGCGCTTACCGCGGTCCATGGCGACATTGAAGAAGCCGTGGATTGGCTGCGCAAGCAGGGCCTGGCGTCCGCCGCCAAGAAGGCCGGCCGCGTTGCGGCGGAAGGCCTGGTGGCTGTCTCTGTTTCCGGTCCCAAGGGCGCGGTGGTTGAGGTTAATTCCGAAACCGATTTCGTCGCCCGTAACGATGATTTCCAGACGCTGGCCCGCAATATTGCCGATGTCGCGCTCGCCACTGATGGTGACGTGGACGCGGTCAACAGCGCGGATTATCCCGATGGCGGCACGGTTTCCGGCGCCGTCACCGGTCTGGTGGCGAAAATCGGCGAAAATATGGCGCTGCGCAGGACGGCGACCATTGAGGTCGGGTCCGGCATTGTTGCGAGCTATCTCCATGGCGCCGTCAGTTCGGGGCTTGGCCGTATCGGTGTTCTGGTCGGTCTTGAATCCACGGGCGATCAAAGCAAACTCGCGGAATACGGCCACCAGCTGGCGATGCATATCGCGGCGGCAAACCCGCAATGGGTGTCGACCGAAAATGTCGATGCGGCCGAGCTGGACCGTGAACGGGAGGTTCTCGCGGACCAGGCCCGCGTCGCCGGCAAGCCTGAGGAA
>CALGIA010000338.1 GCA_937916005.1 uncultured Rhodospirillaceae bacterium | reverse complement strand
TGCGCGGTCCTATGGCATCGTGCTGCGCCGGCCGGCGTCAAAAGCCATGATGCTGTCGCGCGACATGCCGCCCAGCATCGCCGCGACATATGATTTGCGCGATCACCGGTTTTTTCCGCTGATCTGGAAGGCTTTGCTTGTGTTGAACCGGGACGGCAGCCGCTTTGTCCGCGTGGTTGCGCCATCACCCCGAAATCCCGAGATCCTGGTCGAGACGATTATTGACGAAGCGCCCCTGCGGGCTGAAATGTGGGATTATTCGGCGCGCATCCTGATGCTGTCGATTCTGATTTCGCTGGTGACGGCGTCACTGGTTTTTCTCAGCCTGCGCTGGCTGTTCGTCCGTCCCATGCTGGATATTACGCAAAGCATGGTCCGGTTTCGCGACGACCCCGAAGATGGCGGCAGGGTGATCCGGCCCAGCACGCGGAGCGATGAGATCGGCCGCGCCGAACGGGAACTCCATTCGCTGCAAACCGGGCTGCGGAATTCCCTGCAACAGCGCGCCCACCTGGCGGCGCTGGGCTCGGCAGTCACCAGGATCAATCACGATTTGCGTAATATTCTGGCAACCGCGCAGATCGCGTCCGACCGGCTGGGCGCAATAGAGAACGATGAAATCAAACGCATCGCGCCCGGCCTGACCGCCGCCATCGACCGCGCGGTGGAGCTGTGCAGCCAGACATTGCAATATGCCCATGATGGCACGCCCGAACCCGAATATGGAAATTTCAGCATCGCGGCGCTGATCGACGAAGTCTCCAAAGAGATGATCGGCGCATGGGGCGGCGCGGAAAGCCGTGCCGAAAATCAGGGATTTGTCTGCGAGAATCAACTGGACGGGGCGCTGATGATCGAGGCCGATCGCAGTCAATTATTTCGGGTGCTGTCGAACCTGATCCTGAACGCGGTCAATGCCGGCGCCGGCAGGGTCACCATAACCGGCGCCAGGGATGGCAATACCATCACCATGGATGTCGCCGATGATGGCCCCGGCATCCCGGCCCAGATCCGCGAAAGGCTGTTCCAGCCGTTTTCCGCATCGGGCCGCGCCGGCGGAACGGGGCTTGGCCTGGCGATCGCGCGCGACCTGATGCGCGGCCATGGCGGAGATATCGTGCTCGCGGCCACGGAGGATACGGGCGCGGTCTTCCACCTCACCCTGCCCGCCGACCGCCGGCGGGGGGGGCGGGCAGGGACCGAGTGGAATGAAATAGGCTAGCCACCCCGGCGCGTCCGGCGCTATAACTCGGTCACGCAAGAAGATCAGGAGATATGACTGTGAATAACGTAGGTAACTGGGTTCTCGGCGGCGCGACCGCGCTCATGGGTATCGCGGGGCTGTTTGTGTCGTCCCATGTCGGTCATGGGGTCGGGTATTATGGCGGCCTGGCGATGTTTGTCTTTTGCGTGCTGTTCATCATGCATCTGATGAAAACCAGCTTCGATCACGCTTAATACGCCGTAACGCCGGCCGTTCAGCCGGCGTCCGTTCCGGTGAGCCTGGTCAGCGCCCATTTTATCTGTGCGCCGCCGCCATGGGTCGCCCCGGCGACAACGATCTGTTCCGACCGCATGGTGCGCCCTGGTTCTCCCAGATAGACGCTTTCCTGCACGGTGGTCACCCCGCCCGTGGCGCGGAACCGCCAGCCGGCGCCATCGGCAAGCTTCAGCAGAATAGATTCCCCGTTCTGGACCGACGACGCCTTGACCGAGGGATGCAAATGGAACCGGGCGGTGAATTTGTGAACCGTGCGGTCCCCCGACAAGGTGTCCTCGCCCCTTATGTCGCCACCGCTGGCCGACAAATAGATGCGCCGGCGGTGGTTGAGGTCCTGAATGCCGCCATAATCCTGCAACGTCGCATCGATCCAGATATTTCCCGCCGATTCGTTGCGCCGCACAGACATTTTTCCGGGCCGCGCGCCGATCATCGGCCCGGGCAGAATTTCCGACGACGATATATCTTCAATGCCGACCGTGGAATGGGCCGCCGTGGTCCGTTGGGCCAGCTTCCAGTCTTCGCGCGTGCCCGCATAGGCGCCGCAATTGACGATCAACCGGTCGCGCCCAACGCTCAACTCGAAGCTCAGCGCACCGGCATGGGCATGTTCGTCAAACCCGGCAACCGCCGGCAACCCGGTATCGACCAGAATCAGGCTTCGGTTTGAGGTCAGACGCTGAAAGCCGGTATGCGGGGCCGTTTCCATCGGTTTGCCGCGCGCTTCGGCGCGGGTCAGCGCCACGTCCAAAAGCCAGTTTTCATTTTCGTTGGAATCGTTGAACAGACACAGCCCGCCGTCGCCATGCCGAAAGAACCGCACCATGGGGGCGGTGCGGTCGATGGCGTTCTGCAAGGCGTCGGGTACATCGGCGTGGGCGTCCCGCAAGACCGCGCGAAGATCGACCAGATCGCGGAACACGCGAAACTGCGCTTGCGGGCTGCGCGACACATGCCCGCCATCGGCGTTTATCTGGCCCTGAATTTCCTGCGCAATCGCGGCGGACCATTTCTCGAACCGGCCGGTCCGCGACGCCAGGCACAGGCTGGCATAGAGCAGCGCCCGCAAAACGGTCAGCCGTTCGACGCCGGGGTCCAGGATATATGTCAGCCGCTTCAAATGCCGGCCATGACGGGCCAGACTGTCCATCCATGTGGCGGCAAGCGCACCTTCGTCGTTCAGGAAAATGAATTCCGAATAGGTCAGCCAATTGATCAGCCGCACGGCGGCGATCTCGCCGCGCCATGACATGGGACGCCACACGCCCTCGGTTTCGAGCCAGCTGCCGACCAGCTCGCGCGCCTTTTCCCGGGCGGCCTCGCCGCCCGTCGCGTTCAAATCGGCAAGCCAGTTAAACGAATGCAGCTCTTCCACCCATTCGAGCGAAACGCCCTTGGGCCGCCAAAGCGCCTCGCGCTCGGACAGGGTTTGGCCGACGAATCTGAATTCGCCATTGATGATGGCCCTGCCCCGATCGGCATTTCCCGGCCACATTTCATTGGGAAGGAATTCCAGCTGGCGCGGGCGCCGGCCGCGCAATGTGCGGTGATAGAACAGTCCCGAGAACCAAATTCGAGCCAGCATACGGAGGATGGCGCGGGGTGTCAGGCGGACGGCTCGGAAACGCAACGTCGAAAGACGTTGCCGAAAATTCATTCCCGCAGCCCTCGAATATTGGCCGCATATGCACCGGGCCCACCGACGAATGTCGCGGTGCCGGCGACCAGAACATCCGCCCCGGCGGCAATCGCCGCGGACGCGGTCGTCAAATTGATGCCGCCATCGACTTCCAGATCAATGTCGCGCCCGCTTGCGTCGATCATCTTGCGAAGGGTTCTGATTTTATCGAGCTGGCTTGCGATGAAGGCCTGACCGCCGAATCCGGGATTGACGGTCATGACCAGGATCAAATCGAGCTCATCAATCAGATTTTCGATGCTGGCGACCGGGGTTGCGGGGTTGAGCGCCATTCCCGCCTTTTTGCCGAGCGACTTTATCAGCTGCACGGTGCGGTGCGGATGGGGTCCGGCTTCCGGGTGGACCGTAATGATATCGGCGCCGGCTTTGGCGAATTCCGGGATCAGATCATCCGCCCGCGTTATCATGAGATGCACGTCGAAGGGCAGCGCGCTGTGGGGCCGCAAGGCGGCGACCACGGCGGGACCGATGGTGATATTGGGCACGAAATGGCCGTCCATGACGTCGACATGGATGTAATCCGCGCCGGCCTCGCTGACTGCCTTGATTTCATCGCCCAGTTTCGCGAAATCTGCGGCAAGAATGGACGGCGCTATGCGGGTCTTCTGCTGCATGGCGTCTTGGTATCAGCTTCGCGGAAGCACCGCAAGATGGCGTGTTTATTCACTCGGAATATCATCGAAAATTCATGAGTCCAACCGCCGTAACCGCGCCGCAAAGAACCCGTCGAGCCCGCCTTTTTCGGCAAGATGACAGGGCAGTGTCAGCACATCGCCGTCGGCTGTGACGGCCTCGGCCAACCCGCCGACCTCACCGGGCGCGACGGGGACACGTTCGAACGGCGCGCCATCAGTGAGAAAAGCGGCGATTTGCGCGGGGCCTTCTTCGGGCTGGATGGAACACACGCTGTAAACCAGAATCCCGCCCGGCTTCACCAGATCGCCGGCGGCCGTGAGCAGCCGTGACTGAACCTCCGCCATCCGCGCCACATCGGCGGCGGATTTCAGCCAGGCGATGTCCGGGTGACGGCGGATGGTGCCGGTGGCTGTGCACGGCGCATCCAGCAATATTGCGTCGACCGGCTCCGGCGGACGCCAATCCTCCGCCGCAGCTTCGATCATTTCGGCCTTCAGCCCCAGCCGGTCGAGATTTTCCGACAGGCGCTTCATGCGCGCCGGCGACCGGTCGATTGCGGTCACATCCAGGCCGGCGGCGGCGAGCTGTGCGGTTTTGCCGCCGGGGGCCGCGCACAGATCCACAATTTTCATCCCCTCTATTGTTTCGCCAAGCCCCCCGATCAGCAGCTTCGCCGGCAGCGAGGCCGCCGCGTCCTGGACCCACCAGGCGCCATCGGCAAACCCGGGCAGGTCGCGGACCAGACCGCCGGTCGCACGCCGCAACGTGCCCGTGGGCAGGATTTCCGCCCCGAGCCGTTCGGCCCACCCGGCCGGGTCGGCGTCAGGGGCTTTCAAGGTGATATCGAGCATTGGCTCCTGACCATGCATGTGGGCGATCTGCCGGCAGATGTCGTCGCCATGGGCCGCCTGCCAGGCTTGCCACAGCCACTCGGGCGTATTCAGCCGGGCGGCATCCTGTTCGGCGGTCAACGCCGCGCCTTCGCGCACCGCGCGGCGCATGATTGCATTGGCGAGCTTGCGGTACGGCGTCAGGACCCGCCCTTCAAATTGCGCCACGGTGCGGTCGACGGCGGCATGGGACGGCGTGTCCATGAACAGGATCTGCGCCATTCCGGTGCGTAAAATGTCCGTGCCTCGGGCGGCCTTGTCGGGCAAGGGGCGGTCGAGGCAATGGGCGATGACCGCATCGATCTGGCCCAACCGCCGGAGCGTGGTCGCGGCGATCAGACGGGCGAAGGCGCGGTCCCGGGGTTCAAGCGCGCTCAAATCCGGGTGGCCGGACAACGCGTCATCAAAGGGGCGGCGTCTGTGCAATACATCATGCACCACCGCCGCCGCGCAGGATCTTGCATCGGAAGATTGGGCGTCAGAAGATTTGGAAGAAGCCAAACCGCTCAACCTTTTGCGTCAGGTGTGACGCCTTCACGAAACATATTCAATATCTGGCCTCCTGGTTTCCCGGTATATCGAACCTCCCCCACCTGGCTTCAAGTCTGGCTTCAAGTCTGGCCTGAGAGGTTGGCGGAAGAGATATATGATTTTCCACGTCACTTCGTGCAGAAGTTTCTTGGCAAGACTGGTCCCGGCATAAGAAACTGGCCCCATGACTGAAAAGCAACCCGCGATCGATTCGGAAAACCCACCCCCGGCTTCCAAGTCCGGGGCACCCCCCCTGGAGACGCCCCTGAAACCGGTGCCTGGGAAACCGGAGCTTGGGAAACCGGCCGCTGAATTCGGTGGCCGGGGCTGTCCGGACCCCACCCGATATGGAGACTGGGAAAAAAATGGCCGCTGTGTCGATTTTTGACGAGTCCGCGATCGGCCGGGCAATCAGTGCAGATTCCTGCTTCGTTCCCTTTTTGTTTAGGCGATTCGGGGGGATTCGGCATCACCGGGTCAGATTTACGTCCGTTTTGCCGATTCAATCGCCCCGTTAACCGCGACTTAAATGCCGCCATGGTTAGTTTGGCGCTGATTTTAAACTCTAATTCTTGACGGCCGCGCTGGCCGCGGACCGAAAATGAAATCAAGCGAAATCATCACTTGGGCTTTCCAACATCCGGAACTTTCCCTGTCCGCGGGGGGTGGGCTGGCGATATTGCTGCTCGGGCTTTCCGTTTGGGGCATCCGGCGGACCCTGGTCCGGCGCAATGAGGTGATCCTTCCCATGGCGCGCAACCCCATATTGAACGATGTGGCCGACGCCGCGCGCGCCGACCCAAGCGGAGACGAAAACGGTGATGAAAGCAGCCCCGCTGCTGAACAATCCGCTGAAGAAATTGGGGAAGAAATTGGGGAAGACGCATGGCAAGAAATCGGCGAGACCGAAAACGCCACGCTGGACCCCGTTCGAATTCAAAATGAAATGCCGATTCAGGAAACCGTCGTCCCGCCTGAACCGGACCCTGAGCCCGAACAGGAACCCGAACCTGAGCCGGAACCCGAACCCGTTAAATCCGCCAATTCGGGCCTGCGGCCCATCGCCCAGGCCGTGTTTGACCGGAATTTCCCAAGGCTGGATATTGCGGCCTATGAAGAAGCCGCGGCCAATTTCGCCGTCTTTGTCGACCGCCTGACCGTTGCGGCCGAGGCAAGGCTGTCGCCGGAAGAGCTGGCCCGCATGGCCCACGCGGATATGCAGCTTTTATTGTGTTCCCTGCTGAGCGAGGTTTCGAAACGGGAAGACGGGGAAAAATACGGCGTCCTGATCGCTCTCCTGATCGGCCGCATCAAACATCACGACAACCCCAACATCACGGAACTGCTCGACCAGATCCGGAA
>CALGIA010000337.1 GCA_937916005.1 uncultured Rhodospirillaceae bacterium | reverse complement strand
ATCCCGTCACTGCATGATAATCGATTCGGTGCTGGATTTCGATTCAAGCGCCGGACGCACATCGACGGAAAGCGCCGACGCCATCATCGCCCATATAAGCGATGCGGGGCTCTCCGTCGACCGGATACTGGAAACCCACATTCATGCCGACCACATCACCGCCGCGCCGTATCTGAAAAATGCGCTGGGCGGTGAAATCTGTATCGGGTCCGGGGTGACCGAGGTGCAGAAAACGTTCGGCAAGCTGTTCAATGCGGGGCCGGAGTTCGCCACCGACGGGTCCCAGTTCGACCGGCTGCTCGGGGATGGCGAGAAATTCATGGTGGGCGAATTAGGCGTGACCGTGATGCATACGCCGGGTCATACGCCGGCCTGCGCCGCCTATCATGTGGGCGATGCGCTGTTCGTGGGCGATACGTTCTTCATGCCCGATTCCGGCACCGCACGCTGTGATTTCCCGGGCGGGTCTTCCAGGATTCTCTATCGGTCGCTGCAACGCATGTTGTCTCTGCCCGACGAAACCCGCGTGTTCGTCGGCCATGATTACGGCGCGGACGGAGTGCGCGACTTCGCCTGGGAGACCTCCATTGCGGAGGAACGCGCAAAAAATATCCACATGGCCGGCGGCGCGACCGAAGCGGATTATGTCAAGGCCCGCGATGCGCGGGACGCGACGCTCGCCATGCCCAGGCTGATCCTGCCATCGGTTCAGGTCAATATGCGCGGCGGCCATTTCCCGCCGGCGGACGACAACGGCGTCAGCTATCTGAAGCTGCCGCTCAATTCGGTCTGAATGCTGTTTATTCCGCCGCGCCCGGCAGAGGCGCCGTGATGCCGCGCCGCAGCCGGCGGCCTTCGACCAGCCCGGCAACCAGCGACATCAGCGGCGGGATGATCAGCAGGGTCAGCACCGCCGACAGCGCCAGCCCGCCGACCACGACCGACCCCAGCCCGCGATACAGCTCGGAACCCGCGCCCGGCGTTATCACCAGCGGCAGCATGCCGCAGACGCTGGTGGTGGTCGACATGAAGATCGGCCGGATCCGGTTGCGGGTGGCTTCATTAATGGCGTCGGCCACCGTCATGCCTTCCACGCGGATATGCAGCAATGATTGGTGCACCAGCAGGATAGCATTATTGACCACGGTCCCGATCAGGATCACGAAGCCCAGCAGGGTCAGCATATCGAGCGGGTTGAAGGTGAACATGTTGAGCGCGATCAGCCCGAAGACGCCGCCCGCGGTGGCCAGCGGCACCGAGAACATGATGATCAACGGATAGACGAAGCTTTCGAACAGGATCGCCATGACCAGATAGACCACGGCCAGCGCGACCAGAAGGTTGAGCAGCATGGCGTCCCAGGTCTTGCCCAGCTCATCGGCGGTGCCGGACACCGACACATTGACCCCCGGCGGCAGGCCCTGTTTTTTGAGCACGGCGACGATCTTGTTTTCAATGACGTCGATCGCGGCTTCCAGCGGCACGTCGGGCGCCGGTCTGATCTGGATCGAAACGGTTCTTTTGCGTTCAAGATGCAGGATTTCCGTCGGGCCTTCCGTCACCTCCACCTTGGCCAGTTCGCTCACCGGCAGGATCAGGCCCGATTTGGTCACCACGGGCAGATTGCTGATGCCCTGGGTCTGGTTGATCCGGTCGCGCGGCCCCATCAGGGTCAAATCCATGCGCCGGCTGCCCAGCGTGACCTCGGCGACCCGGAGCCCGTCATTGAACGCGTCGATGGTCATGCCGAGATCGCGCGCGGTCAGGCCGTTATCGGCCAGCCGCAGCAGATCGGGGATGATCCGCACTTCGGGCGCGCCAAGCTCCAGCCCCGGTTTCGGCCGGATCTGGTTGCCCGCGCTGCGCGGCATTTCCCGGAATGTCAGCCCCATGGCCTTTCTGGCCACGGCGAGAAGCACGTCGAGATCCGGTCCCGTGATATCCACATCAACCACGTTGGAGCCGCCGAAGCCGCGTCCGAACAGCGATGTCTGGGTCACGAAGCCGAAGGTTCCCGGTTCGCGGAACGCGACCTTGCGAATGATCGGGATCAGTTCCTTGGCCCGGGTCGGGTCGACGGCGGACGCGGCAATGATGGTGCTCGTGTCGCGCGCGATGAACCAGAAACGGTCCATCTTGGGCGGCTCGCCCGGTTTGGATTCCGGCCCTGTTTCCGACGCCCAGTGCTTGCGCACGCTATCTTCGGTCTCGCGCGCGATGTCGGTCATGGTCGCCAGATTGTAGCCGGGCGGCGGCATCGTGATCCCGATGATCAGGTTTCGGTTGCCTTCGGGCAAATAGCCTTTCTGGGGCATGAACAGCCAGGTCGACAGACCGGTTATGCCGCAAACCAGGACCACGGTGCACAGCGCGGCGAAGCGATTGCCCACGGTGAAGCGGGTAAAGCCGGTAACCGCCGTGACGAACCAGCCGGCGAATCCGTCCACCACGGGCAGCCGCATCCGGTTGCTGTCATCGGTAATCTTGTCGCCCAGCAGCCGGTTGGCCAGCGCCGGAACAACGGTGATGGCCACCACCAGCGACAGCAGCACGGCGACCGACAGGGCGACGGCGATATCGCGGAACAATTGTCCGACCACCAGCTTCATCACCAGGATCGGCGCGAACACGGCGATGGTGGTCAGCGCCGACACCAGGATCGCGCCCCAGACTTCCGAAGCGCCGAGAAAGGCCGCTTCCGAGCGGGATTTTCCCAGCTGTCGGTGGCGGTAAATATTTTCCAGCACAACGATTGCCGCGTCGACCACCATGCCGACGGCAAAGGCGATGCCGGCCAGGGAAATCACGTTGATCGACCGCCCCAACGCCGCCATGGCGACGAACGAGCCCACAATGGACACCGGAATGGCCAGCGAGATCACCACCGTGGCGCCGAAGGATCGCAGGAACAGCAGCAGGATCAACGCCGCCAGCGTGCCGCCGAACCAGATATTCTGGGTTACCAGGGAAATCGCCGAATTGATGTAAACCGTCTCGTCATAGACCTGTTCCAGGCTGATCCTGGCGGCCGGCAAGGGCCCCGCATTGAGATCCTTGACGACCTTGCGGATGCCCTTCATGACTTCCATGACATTGGTGCCCGTATCGCGCACCACGTTCACGATTACCGCGTTGGTCCCCACGTTCCGGATGCGCACCGATGGTTTTTTGTATCCGAAGGCCACCGTGGCGATATCGCCGATGGTGACGCGCGCGATGCGGCCCGTGGACGGGTCCAGCCGGGACCGCAGCACCACCTGATTGACCCGTTCAATGGTGTTCAGTTCGCTTTCCGTGCGGACCGTATAGCGCCGCTTTCCCTCATCGATGTCGCCGGCCGATAAATTGACATTGGTGCCGCGCAGGGCCGTCGCGATTTCCGGGATCGTCAGGCCGTACAGCGCAATCTTGCGCGGGTCCACGATGGCGCGCAGTTCCCGTTCGTCGCCGCCATAGACATTGACCAACGCCACGCCTGGAACCCGTTCCAGCTGATCCTGGACCACGTCTTCAACAAAATTCCCATAGGTGAATATGTTGCGGTCATTGCCGGGCAGGGTCTTGACCACGAACCAGGCAACCGGGTTGTCATCGGTATCCCGGGTGATCAGCCGGGGCTCATCCGCTTCCTCCGGCATGCCCGTGATCTGGCTCAGACGGTTGTTGATCAACAGGAGCTGGCGTTCCCGGCTCTGGGAGATTTCAAATTCCAGGGTGATCGAGCCGCGCCCGCGCCGGGCGCTGGATTCCATCTTTTCAAGACCTTCAAGGCCTTTCAGGACGTCTTCCTGACGGTTGATGATTTCCCGTTCGACTTCCGCCGGCGCCGCGCCACGCCATATTGTCTGCACGATCACCATGGGCTTGCGGGCATCGGGCGTCAGCTGGATGGGAATGGTGGTCAGCGCCAGCCAGCCGAGCAGCACCGTCATCAGCACGATGGCCATGACGGCGACGGGGCGTTTAATGGCGAGATCGATAAGTTTCATTTGGGCGGCCTCATATGACCGTTGATTTCAGGAAGAACCGCCGGGGCGGATGCTAACATTCTGGTCCGGCCGCAATCGTTCGTTGCCGCGGACGACAGTTTGTTCACCTTCTTTCAGCCCGCTCAGGACCTCAAACCGGCTGCCCGCCGCCTCGCCGAGTACGACCGGGCGAACCTTGGCCTGGCCGCCTTCTATGACATACACCACCTTGCGCCCGCCGCGCAGCAGCACGGCATCCTTATGGACGGATATCATGCTGCGCGACGGCCCGACCGGGATCATCAGCCGGACGCTCTGGTTGACCGCGATATGGTCTTTATTGTCGCCGAACTCGGCCGTGAACCGTACTGTCCGGGTTCGGGCCAGGGGATTTTCCTCCGGCACCA
>CALGIA010000336.1 GCA_937916005.1 uncultured Rhodospirillaceae bacterium | reverse complement strand
TGTTCGGCCATGCGGGGACCGACACCCTCAATGGCGGCGCCGACAACGACAGCCTGTTCGGCGGCGCCGATAACGACGCGCTAAATGGCGGCACCGGGGACGATGTTCTCTATGGCGGGACCGGCAATGATACGATCACCGGGGGAGATGGCATCGACCGGCTTGTCGGTGAAGCCGGCAGCGACCAGTTCATCTATGCGGCCATGTCGGAAGCGGGCGATATGATCGTCGATTTCGAGGTCGGCGCAGCCGGAGACGCGCTCAATCTGTCGACGCTGCTCAGCAATCTGGGATATGCCGGCGGAAATGCCATGGGCGACGGTTGGGTCCAAAGCCTGCAGAGCGGAAGCAATACCCTGGTTCAGATCGACATCAATGGCGGGGGGGACAATTTCACCACCCTGGCCACCTTGCAGACCATCACCGAAACAGATTTGACCACGGAAAATTGGTTGCTGTAGGTCTAAATTAGGTTAGCCCAACTTTCGGAAGGGCCACCAGCTTTGGCCAGACGCTTCTGACTCGTCTTCCTCGACGCCAAGCTCCTCAAGAATCTCAGCCTTGATTCGGGCTTCGGCCGAACTCATGAAGAAGCGAACTGATTCCTCACGCTTGACGTTCTCAAGACGCTGGGCCTCTATCAAATCCGCCATATCGGAAAGTACGGTCTTATAGGCGCCAACCAGTTTTTCGGTCCTTGACGCGCGCTTTTCGAAATCCTGGCGCAGGGTCGAGATTTCCGCGCGCAGTCTTTCGACCTCCGCTTCCGGCGTTCCGGCCTCGTGGGTATCTTGCGTGGAATAGCTATTTTCTAGCATTTCCCGCTGACCAAGGATTTCTGTGCTCATGGAGGTGGATCCGCGTTTTAGGGCAGTCCCGCAGAATCCGCGATGATCCTCCAGCACACGTGGAATATCCCTCTTTAATGGTAAAAATATAATTAATACCACGGCTCTGGTCTGGTGGGTATGTGCACTTACCTGCGTAGGTCAGCACTCGGCAAACACAAGTTGGCCACCGATCACTAAAGCCAAAATTATAGTAAATTTAACTGTATTCCGCACAAAGTGTCCGGACCAAAACCCATTTTTTTGGCAGCTGTTCTGACCCATGTGACCCGGGCGCTCAATGCACATAAGAGAAACTAATATGTTCATCCCCTTCACCATGTTTTCCATCGGTTCAGTCTTACGGACGTGGGTTATTAAAGCATTGTTAAAGCTTGTCGTTTCGCGGCTTTGATTTTCAGGGAGTTATTCGATGGAGCGAAGGTATCAGATAGACGATGGCGGCATGAGGGGCCACGTGGTCGCATCGTTGATCCGGTTATGCGGATGGTTCACGCCATCAGGAGTTATGGCCAGAAGTGGTGTTTTGACACTTGGATCAAGCGGCGGCCAGAT
>CALGIA010000335.1 GCA_937916005.1 uncultured Rhodospirillaceae bacterium | reverse complement strand
CGCCGATGGAGTCATCTCCGTGCTGACCGGCGCCGATGTGGCTGCCGACGGTATTGGCGGACTCCCCTGCGGCTGGGGCATCACGTCGAAAGACGGCAGCGCCATGGCCGAACCGGCCTGGCCGATCCTGGCCGACGGCAAGGTGCGCTATGTAGGCAATATGGTCGCGGTTGTAATCGCTGCGACCATGGATCAGGCGCGCGACGCCGCGGAACTGGTCGAAGTCGATTACGCCGTGCTGAAGGCGGCGGTCAAAACGGACGGTTCGGACATCTCCAACGCCCCGCCGATCCACGAAGAAGCCGCCGGCAATGTCTGTTTCGATTGGGAATTGGGTGATAAGGATGCGACCGACGCGGCGATCGCCGGTGCGGCCCATGTGGCGACCCTTGAACTGATCAACCAGCGTCTGATCCCGCACGCCATGGAACCGCGCTCGGCGGTCGCCGAATATGAATCCGCGACGGATCAGCTGACCCTGTACTGCACCAGCCAGGGGGCGCATGCCCAGCGGCTTCTGCTCGGCGCATTCGTGCTGCATCATCCGGAGCATCGTTTCCGCGTGGTGACGCCCGATGTGGGCGGCGGATTCGGATCGAAAGTCTATCCTTACGCGGAATACGCGGTGCTGTGCTGGGCCGCCAAACGGCTGCACCAGCCTGTAAAATGGACCTCCAGCCGCTCGGAAGCCTTTCTGACGGACGCCCATGGCCGCGATCACGTGACCAAGGTCGAACTGGCCCTTGATACGAACGGTAAGTTCACCGGATTGCGGGTCGCCACCAAGGCCAATCTCGGCGCCTATCTTTCGGCCTTCGCGCCGCTGGTCCCGACATTTCTGTACGCAACCCTGTTCGCCGGGCAATACACCACGCCCGCGATCTACGCCAATGTGGTGGCGCTGTTCTCCAATACCACGCCGGTGGACGCCCTGCGCGGCGCGGGCCGGCCGGAAGCAACCTATCTATTGGAACGCATTGTCGATGTGGCGGCCCAGGAAACCGGGCGGGACCCGGTCGAGATCCGCCGCATTAACCTGATCCCCGCCGACGCCTTCCCCTATCAGACGCCGGTCGCCCTGCTTTATGATTCAGGGAATTACGAAGCCACCATGGACAAGGCGCTCGGCATCGCCGATTACGCCGGCTTCGAGGCAAGACGCGCGGAAGCAAAATCCCGCAACATGGTTCGCGGCATCGGCGTCGCCGTGCCGATTGAGGCCACGGGCGCAGCACCGTCGCACATCGCGGGCCAACTCGGCGCCCGGGCGGGCCTTTATGAATCCGCGGCAATCCGCTTCAACGCCACCGGCAATGTCTCGCTCATTCTCGGGTCGCAGAGCGCCGGCCAGGGCCATGAAACCGCCTTCGCCCAGCTTATTTCCGACAAGCTCGGAATCGATATCGACAATGTCGATGTGGTCGAAGGCGACACCGCGCGCTCGCAAATGGGCATGGGCACCTTCGGATCACGGTCTCTTTCGGTCGGCGGCTCGGCTGTCGACAAGGCCATGGACAAGATCATCGACAAGGGCAAGAAGATCGCCGCCCATCTGCTTGAAGCGTCCGTCGACGACATTGAGTTCGCCGGCGGCGATTTCACGGTGTCCGGCACGGATCGCAGCGTCAATATCGGCGCCGTCGCCTTCGCGGCCTATGTGCCCCACAACTATCCGCTGGAAGAACTGGAACCCGGACTCGAGGAACAGGCGTTTTTTGACCCGACCAACTTCAATTTTCCCTATGGCGCATATATCTGCGAAGTCGAAATCGATCCGGAAACCGGCGTGACCGAAATCATGAAATTCACGGCGGTCGACGACGTGGGCATCATCGTCAATCCGATGCTGGTTGACGGCCAGGTCCATGGCGGCATCGCCCACGGTGTCGGCCAGGCCATGCTGGAAGGCGCGGTCTATGATTCCGATGGCCAGCTGCTGTCGGGCTCGCTGATGGATTACACCATGCCACGGGCCCACAATCTGCCCAGTTTCGATACGGATACTACGGTCACCCCATGTCCCATGAATCCGCTTGGGGTCAAGGGTGTTGGCGAAATCGGCGCGATCGGCGCGCCGGTCGCCGTTATAAATGCAATCGTCAATGCGCTGAACCCGCTTGGCGTGAAGACCATCGAAATGCCGGCCACATCCCAGGCGGTGTGGCAAGCCATTCAACAGGCGCAAGCCTGAACGACCTGACAGACTAAAGGGAGCTAAATAGCGATGTATGATTTCACATATAAAAAGGCGTCATCGATCGACGATGCAATAAGCGCTGTCACAAGCGCCGATGACGGCGTGTTCATGTCCGGCGGGATGACGCTTCTGCCGACGCTGAAAATGCGTCTCGCCCAACCATCCGACGTGGTTGATCTCGCCGGAGTCGACGGTCTCGCCGGCATTACGGTCAGCGGCGGCACGGTCGAAATCGGCGCCATGACGCGCCATGTGGCGGTTCAAAAATCGTCCGACGTGGCCGGCGCCATTCCGGCCCTGGCCGAGTTGGCCGGCGGCATCGGCGATCCGGCGGTACGCAATCGGGGCACCATCGGCGGCTCGATCGCCAATAACGACCCGGCGGCGGATTATCCGGCGGCCGTGGTTGGGCTGGGTGCGACCGTTCACACCAACAAGCGCGAAATCGCGGGTGATGATTTCTTTACCGACCTGTTCGAAACCGCGCTGGAACCCGGCGAAATGGTCACCAAGGTGACCTTCCCCGTGCCCCAGGCCGCCGCCTATATGAAGTTTCCCAATCCGGCCTCGCGCTATGCGATCGTCGGCGTATTTGTCGCCAAGACGGCCGACGGCGCGCGCGTCGCGGTCACCGGCGCGGGATCTTGCGTTTTCCGGGTGCCCGAGATGGAAGCGGCCCTGAACGTCTCTTTCACGCCGGACGCGATTGAAAATATCAGCATCCCGGACGGCGATCTCAACAGCGATATCCATGCGAGTTCGGAATATCGCGCGCATCTAGTCACCGTGATGGCCAAACGCGCGGTGGCCAAAGCCAACGGCTAGGTTTGCCACGCAACGCGCATCGGCGCAAAGCTCCCGGGGAGACCGAATTCGTTTTCGGTCTCCCTTCATTTTAAGTATCGTTTGATCAGAAGAAATTTTCGGAAGAAAGTCGAGACTTATGACAGAATTCACCCCCGATTCCGGTCTGGAATCCGTAGACGCCGTGATGGAACTCCTGTCCAAGGGGAATTATGTCGCGGACAGATCCCTTGCGACCGCGCTTTTTCTGGCCCTGCGGCTGGGGCGGCCCCTGTTCCTTGAAGGCGAGGCCGGCGTCGGTAAAACCGAAATCGGCAAGGTGCTGTCCGAAGCGCTCGGACGCCGCCTGATCCGCCTGCAATGTTATGAAGGCCTCGATGTGTCCTCGGCGGTCTATGAATGGAACTATTCCGCCCAGATGATCGATATCCGCCTGGCGGAGGCCGCCGGCGACCGTGACCGGGAACGCATCGAGAGTGACATCTTTTCCGAACGTTTCCTGATCAAAAGACCCTTGCTGCAGGCGCTGGAATCCGATGTATCCGGCCTGCCGCCCGTACTGCTGATCGATGAGCTTGACCGGACCGATGAACCCTTCGAAGCCTTCCTGCTGGAAATATTGTCGGATTTTCAGGTCACCATTCCCGAAATCGGAACGATAACCGCCGAAAAACCGCCGATCGTGATCATCACATCCAACCGCACCCGCGAAATTCACGACGCCATCAAACGCCGCTGCTTTTATTTCTGGGTCGATTACCCGGACGCCAAGCGAGAGCTGGAAATTCTCAAGGTCAAGGTTCCGGGCGTCGATGAGACGCTGTCGCGCCAGGTGGTGGCCTTCGTCCAGAAACTGCGCGACAAGGATCTGTTCAAACTACCCGGCGTCGCCGAAACCATCGACTGGACCAATGCGCTGGTCCAGCTGGACAAGATCGACCTGGATCCGGAAACGGTGAATTCCAGTCTCGGCGTGCTGCTGAAATACCAGGACGACATCCAGAAAATCCAGGGCAGCGAAGTGGCGGCGATCCTGGATCAGGTCAAGGCCGACCTGGCGGCGATCCGTAATTGACCGGCCTAATCTGACCGTCATGAACACCCGCCCTCCCAGCGCGATCGAAATTTTCAACCAGCTTGAAGGCAAGAGGCTGGTCTCCAACATCATGCATTTCGGACGGGTGTTGCGGAGCGCCGGTCTGCCACTGGGACCGGGCAAAATCCTCGATGCGGTTTCCGCCGTAAAAGAGGTCGGCATTACCGACAGGACGGATTTCTACTGGGCCCTGCACGCGGTGTTCGTCAACCGGCGCGACCAGCATGACCTGTTCGATCAGGCATTCCATATTTTTTGGCGCGACCCGAAAATTCTGGAACGCATGATGGGCGTGATGATGCCCGACCTGGAACTGGATGAGCCACCGATGGAACAGGAACCGCCCAGCCGTCGGCTGCTGGAAGCCCTGACCCCGGAAGAAGACGACGAACCGGAAGCCGAAAAAGAACGTGAGGAAGAACTGGAATTCGATGCGGCCATGACTGCTTCGGCCCATGAGCTGTTGCAGGAAATGGATTTTGAGGACATGTCGGTCGATGAAATCGAACGCGCGCGCCAGGCCATTAAGCGCATGACATTGCCCCTGGCCCAGGTCGAGACGCGGCGTTTCCACCCCAGCACCCACCATAAGCGGATCGACATGCGCGCCACCATGCGGGCCGCGCTTCGGTCCGGCGGCGGCACGATCCCGCTCCGCTGGCGCAAACGCCGGGTGCGCCCGCCGCCGCTGGTGATCCTGTGCGATATTTCCGGTTCCATGAGCCGCTATTCCCGCATGTTCCTGCATTTCATGCATGTGCTGACCAACGACCGGGACCGGGTGTCGACCTTTCTTTTTGGCACCCGCCTGTCGAATGTCACGCGTCACTTGCGCCACAAGGATATCGATTATGCCCTGGCGAAAGTGACCGATGCGGTGGACGACTGGTCCGGCGGCACACGGATCGGCGAGTGCCTGGATGAATTCAACCGCCACTGGTCGCGCCGGGTCCTGGGTCAGGGCGCGGTGCTGCTGTTGATATCCGATGGGCTCGACCGGGATGCCGGGCGCGGGCTGGAGCTTGAAATGGACCGGCTGCACAAATCATGCCGACGCCTGATTTGGCTTAATCCGCTCTTGCGGTTTGAGGGATTCGAGCCCAAATCTCAGGGTATAAGGGCAATATTGCCCTATGTAGACGAGTTCCGTCCGGTGCATAATCTAAACAGTCTGACGGAACTGACGGAAGCGCTGAACCGGCCCTCGGGCCGGCGGCGGGAAGGAATGCAGGAATGGTTGAAAGCGATATGACGGGCTCCACACCCGGTGAAATGTCTCCTCTGTTGAATGACGACGACGTACTGAATGAAGCCGCGCGCTGGCGCGAGGAAGGCCGCACGGTGGCGCTTGCCACGGTGGTCAAGACCTGGGGGTCATCGCCCCGCCCGGTCGGCAGCCATCTGGCGATCGATCAGGACCGCAATTTCGTCGGCTCCGTGTCCGGCGGCTGCATCGAAGGCGCGGTGATCCACGAGGCGCTGGAGGTCATGGACGACGGCAAACCACGCATGCTGCAGTATGGCGTCACCCACGAAATGGCGTGGGAAGTCGGCCTCGCCTGCGGCGGTCAGGTCAATGTCTATGTCGAAAAAATAGACTAGATATAATTTCAAATAATCCGTGCCAGCCCAGCAACCAAGAAGAACCACGTCATGAAAACCGAAATTCTCAACCGTCTGCTCCTGGACCAGAAGGCCAAGCGCCAGGTCGCCCTGCTGACCCATCTGGAAACCGGCGCTCAGTCCCTGGTTTATCCGGACGAAACCCACGGTGATCTGGCCGTTGATGCCGCGCTTCAAACCGTGACCCTGGATGCCTTCCGGGATGACCGCAGCCATATCCAGGCGACCCCCAACGGCGATGTCTTCATACAGGTCTTCAACCCGTCGCTGCGCATGGTCGTGGTCGGCGCGGTGCATATCGCCCAACCGCTGGCCCGCATGGCGGCCATGGCGGGCTGGGATGTCACCATCGTGGACCCGCGCGGGTCTTTTGCGTCAAGTGACCGGTTTCCCGGCGTTCACCTGATCAATGAGTGGCCCGACGAGGCGTTGACCGAACTGGATCTGGACCGGCGGACCGCCGTCGTCACCCTTACCCATGACCCCAAGATCGACGATCCCGCCCTGCAAGTCGCGATCCGGTCCGACGCGTTCTATATCGGCTCCCTGGGCAGCCGGAAGACTCATGCCGCGCGACTCAAGCGGCTCAAGGACGCCCACTTCACCGACGATGAAATGGCGCGCATCCACGGCCCCGTGGGTCTCTCGCTTGGCGCGGTTTCCCCGTCGGAGATAGCGGTTTCAATTCTGGCCCAGGTCATCCAGAACCTGCACCAAAAGGAAGCGGACGAAGCCGCGTGAAATTCGGCGAAACTCCCCTTGACGAAGCGGCGGGCGCCATACTGGCCCATTCGCTTCGCTTCGGGAACGGAAGTTTCCGAAAAGGCCGCGTCCTGTCGGCCGACGACATCACGACATTGCGCGCGGCGGGGTTTGAGAGCGTCATCGCCATCCGCCTCGACCCCGATGAACTTGGCGAAAATGACGCCGCCGCCCGCATCGCCACCGCCTGTCCGGGGATGAATGTTCTGGTTCGCGCGCCGTTCACGGGACGGGCCAATCTCATCGCCGCCGCCGATGGCGTACTCCGGCTGAGGCCGGACGCCATCAACCGGATCAACCGGATAGACGAATCCATCACCCTGTCCACGCTGCCGCCTTTTTCGGTGGTGCGCGCGGGACAGATGGTCGCCACGGTCAAGATCATCACCTTCGGCATCCCCGCCAGTCGGGCCGATCAATGCGCCGCCCTGGCCCGTGACGCCGCCGGCATGATATCCGTCGCGGCCTACCGGCCTCGCTCCGTCGGCCTGATCCAGACCACATTGCCCGGATTCAAGGATAGCCTGCTCGACAAGGGCCTGGTCGCGACACGGACGCGGCTTGAAGGAACCGGAGCCAGCCTGGATTTCGATCTGCGCTGCGGCCATGACGAGGCGGAAATCGGCGCGGCCTTGAAACATTTGAGCGCATCGGGCTGCCATATCGCGTTGGTGCTGGGCGCGTCGGCAATTGTCGACCGGCGCGACGTGGTTCCGGCGGCAATCGAGGGCGCGGGCGGAACGGTCGACCATTTCGGAATGCCGGTGGATCCCGGTCAGCTCATGGCGTTGGCGCGGGTCGGTGAGATGGCGGTCCTCGGCCTGCCGGGCTCGGCGCGCTCACCCCGGCTGCATGGCTTCGACTGGGTTTTGCAGCGATTGATCGCCGGAATTGACGTGACCGGCGATGATCTCGCCGGTATGGGGGTCGGCGGCTTGCTCAAGGAAATTCCGTCACGCCCCATGCCACGTGGAGAAAGCCCCTTGAATGAAGAGATGAATGAAGAGGTGACTGAAAAAAAGGCACGGATCGGAGCGCTTATTCTGGCGGCGGGACAATCGCGCCGCATGGGCACGGTCAACAAACTTCTGGTCGAGATCGATGGCGGCGTGATGATTGCCCGCACAGCCGACGCAGTGCTGGCCGCCAACGTCGACCCGGTGATCGTGGTGCTCGGCCATGAGGGCGACCAGATCCGCGCCACACTGGGCGGCCGCGCGGTCCAATTTACCGAAAACCCCGCATTCGCCACCGGACTGGCCGGTTCCCTGAAAGCCGGGATCGCCGCCCTGCCCGACGACATTGACGGTGTAATTGTGTGTCTCGGGGACATGCCGCTTGTGACGGCGGAACATCTCAATGCGCTGATCGCGGCCTTCGACCCGGCGGACGGGCGCGGGATCTGTGTTCCGACATTCAACGGCAAGCGCGGCAACCCGGTCCTATGGGACCGGCGTTATTTCGACGACATGGAGGACGTGGCCGGTGATGTGGGCGCGCGCCATTTGATCGGCGCCCATCAGGACGCCGTATTCGAGGTTGAAATGCCGGACGGCGGCGTTCTGCTCGATCTGGATACGCCGGAAGCCTTCGCGGCGCATTCAAAAACGGGGCCCGGAAAAATCATTCGAACCCCGGTTTTGAACAAAAAACGAGCCCCTACTGGGTCGCCTTCTTCAGATAGGCGATGATGTCGGCGCGATCACTGGCTTTTTTCAGCCCGCCGAACGCCATCTTGATACGGCCATTTTTCTTGCCAATGGCCGTTCCGATGAAGGGTTTCGGTTTGGTGAGGAAAGCGTCGATGGTCTTTTCGCTCCAGACCAGACCCTTGGCGCCGGCCGCCTCCATGTCCTTCGAATATTTGTATCCCTTTGACGCGCCGGCGGTACGGCCGAACATGCCGTGCAGGCTGGGCCCAATGGCTTTCTTACCTGCGACGAGCTTGTGGCAGGCCTTGCATTTGTTGAACACTTTCTTGCCTTTGGCGGCGTCGCCATCGGCCCAGGCCGGCGCGGAAACGCTCCCGCTCGCAACCGCCAACGCAACAGCCATCATCGCTATCTTCAGAAACTTCATCGAGGCCTCCAGCCATATTCTATTTGAGAATCATTCGAAATTAGGGGACGAAAATTGGGGGATTATCTTCCAGCGAAACCCCGGGCGCAACCGGAACCGCCACCATATAAGGTCAAAATGCTGGGGCCGCCACGCTTTTGTGCGGCGGCCCCACGACCATCTCATCCCGTCCTTCGACGTCGGTTGCCGGCTGTCACGACCGGACTTTCCAACTTCACTCCTGCTCGCCGGTATTATCTTAGTTGAGCGCGTCGAGCAGGCTTCCGCTCATCTCTTCTTCCGTTTCGACAACCTTGAGACTGGCCTCGTAGGCCCGTTGGGCGATCCCGAGGTTTAACAGTTCGGCGGCAAGATCCACGTTGGGCATTGCCACCAGGCCATCTTCATCCGCCTTTGGGTCAACCGGGTTGAACGCCACCAGAAAGGCCGGGGAGATTGCGCCGTAGCTGGCACGAACGCCGCCATGCGCAAGGCTTTCCTGTACGACCTTCAAGGGACGGTAGCCACCCTGATCACCGGATTGCTGTCCTGGCGTTTGGCCAGGCGTAACCGGCTGAATTTCTCCATCCACCAGGGCTTCCGAGACGCCCATATTGGCAATATCCGACGCCGTCGCCGAGACAGACATCGAGGCTACCTTGAAGCCATTATAACTCCTACCCGAAGCACGCGACAGGGAAACCATATCAAAATCCAATGCTAAAGCCCTTGCCTATTCATTGCGATTGGAGATTAATATAGCATAATTCAAAAATCTGTCAAGAATATAAAAAAT
>CALGIA010000334.1 GCA_937916005.1 uncultured Rhodospirillaceae bacterium | reverse complement strand
TGATAAATGCTGGCGAGCCTTTGTTCCGCTTCCATATCTTGGGTTTGGGGGCTTTGCCGGCGGTGGGAATTTCCGAAGCCACGGGGACGAGGAGGATTTTGCGATGTCGGCCAATAGCGAATCGTCCCATACCGGTTTTTTGGCGGCTCCGAAATTGTCGATTGGCGTGAAGTCGAACGCGCCCCGCAAGTCGCGCCGTTCCCCTACGGCTGACCCGGCCAAATCCTCGGCCGGAATCATCGAAACAGAGCAAAAATATTGCGCCCCAAACTATCTGCCGTTGCCGGTGACGCTTGTCCGCGGCAAGGGTGTGTATTTGTGGGACCAGGACGACAAACGTTACCTCGACATGATGAGCGCTTATTCCGCGGTCAGTCACGGACATTGCAACCCACGCCTGGTTGCCGCGCTGACCAGGCAGGCGGAACAGCTGACGATTGTCTCGCGCGCATTTCATACGGACAAGCTGGCCCCGTTTGCGGAAAAGCTCTGCGCGCTGACCGGCTTTGACAAAATGTTGCCCATGAATACCGGCGCGGAAGCGGTCGAAACCGCGATCAAGGCCGCCCGGCACTGGGGCTATAAGAAAAAACACATTCCTGGCGGCCTTGCTGAAATCATCGTTGCCGAGGGCAATTTTCATGGCCGGACCACGACCATCGTCGGGTTTTCCTCCGAAGTGGAGTACCGTGCCGGATTTGGTCCGTTCACGCCGGGCTTCAAGCTGGTCCCGTTCGGCGACGCCAATGCTTTTCGGGGCGCGATTACGCCGTCGACCTGCGCTATTCTGGTCGAACCGATTCAGGGCGAGTCCGGGATCAGGATTCCGCCCGAGGGATGGTTGCGCGAGGTTCGCGCCATCTGCGATGAAAACAATGTGTTGCTGATTCTGGATGAAATTCAGACCGGGCTCGGCCGCACCGGCGAGATGTTTTGCTTCGAACATGAAGGCATTCGCCCAGACGGGCTGATCCTGGGCAAGGCGCTTGGCGGCGGCATGATGCCGGTTTCGGCATTTCTGGCCGATGACGAAATCATGGAATTGTTCCAGCCCGGCAGCCACGGGTCCACCTTCGGTGGCAACCCTCTGGCCGCGGCAGTGGCGCTGGAAGCGCTCCAGATACTGCTGGACGATGATCTGGTCGCCAATAGCCATCGTCTCGGCGCTTATATGCTGAGCCGGTTACAAAAGTTCCGCACGCCCTTGATCACCGATCTGCGTGGGCGCGGGCTTTTTATCGGTATTGAGTTTGATCCGGAGATGGTCTCCGCGCGCGAAGTCTGCGAGCGATTGATGACCCGGGGCGTATTGTCCAAGGAAACCCATAAAACCGTGGTGCGTTTCGCACCGCCGCTGGTGATCGAACAGGATCAAATCGATCAGGCATTGGAAACCTTCAGCGAGGTCCTGGCCGAAATCGCCGCGGATCGAAGTGTCACTTTTACCGTTGAAAGTTGAAACCGGGATCCCGACATTCGGGGGTGATAGGAGTTCCCGGAGATAAAGGAGGAGCAAAATGACAAGCGCGGGAAAACCTCGTCTTGTGATGTGCCGACCGGATTATTTCGAAGTCAGCTATGCGATCAACCCGTGGATGGATCCCAAATCCTGGGACGGTGAACGCGATGAACTGACCCGGCGATCGCAAGCCGAATGGCAGTCCCTGGTTCAAGTTTTTACCGGCCTCGGCGCCGACGTCGAATTTCTGGCCCCGGTTCCCGGCGCGCCCGACCTTGTGTTTACCGCGAACGCCGCAATCGTGCTTGACGGCAAGGCCCTGCTGGCGCGGTTCCTGGACGACGAACGCCGTATCGAGGAACCGTTCAACGAAGCATTCTTTCGGAACCTGGTCCAAAGGGGCATGTTGCGCGACGTCCAGACACTGCCCAAAGGCATGTACCAGGAAGGCGCCGGGGATTGCAGTTGGGACCCGACGCGCGGCCATTTCTGGGCCGGCCATGGCCAGCGATCACGACTCGAGTCCGTCGATCTGATCGAGGATTATTTCGGACGCAAGGTCGTACCCCTCGAATTGGTTGATCCGAAATTCTATCACGTCGACACGTGTCTTTCGGTGCTGCCGAGCGGCCATATCGTTTATTACCCACCAGCCTTTTCGCCTGACAGCCGGCGCCTTCTGGAACGGGAGGCCGGCGGTGCGGCATGGTTGATCGCCGCCGATGACGAGGATGCCGCTACCCTGGCCGTCAATATGGTTTGTATCGGCGATACAGTCGTGATGGCGGCCTGTGGCGAACGGCTGGAAGCTTCCATCAACAAAGTCGGTTTCAACGTGGTGCGCTCGCCACTGACATCCTTTGGTATGTCGGGCGGCGCCGCATTCTGTCTCACGCTCCGCATCGATCACCGTTCCGACCGGCAGTCGTCGCGCGTGGCGGCTTAACGCTCTGACTTCAAAACAGATCCAGTTGGTCGCCGCGCCGTGGCGGGCGGGCGAATTGTGTGATGTCGAGATCGTAACGGCGTTCGTTATTCAGCTTGAGACGCCGCGCCGCCACATAGAATCGCTGGGCCAGAATTTCCGCATAGGGACCGCTGCCCCGCATGCGCCGCCCGAAGGCGGATTCATTTGTTTTGCCGCCCCGGGTTTCACGCATCAGCTTCATGACCCGGTCCGCCCTTAGCGGCGCGTGGCTTTGCAGCCATTCCTCGAACAAATCCCTGATTTCCAGCGGCAGGCGCAAAAGAATATATCCGGCGGTGGTTGCGCCGGCCTTACCCGCATATTCCAGGATGGTTTCAAGCTCCGGGTCGTTGACTCCAGGGATCATGGGCGCGGCCAAAACCCCGGTCGGAATGCCCGCGTCCGCCAGCGCCCTGATGGCTTCGAGCCGGCGTGACGGGGTTGGCGCGCGGGGTTCCAGCTTGCGCGCCAGATTGCGGTTCAGCGTGGTCACCGATATCGAGACCTGCGCCAGACCGCGCGCCGCCATGGGACCCAGAATATCGAGATCGCGCAAAATGAGATTCGATTTGGTCACGATACCGACCGGATGATTGAAGTCGGACAGCACTTCCAGAATGGACCGGGTGATCTTGTGGTCCCGCTCGATCGGTTGGTATGGGTCGGTGTTGGTGCCCATGGCGATCACATCGCAACGGTATTTGGGCCGGCGCAACTCTTCGGCCAGTAATTTTGCCGCGTTGGGTTTGTAAAATAGCCTGGTTTCGAAATCCAGTCCCGGCGATAGCCCCAGAAACGCATGGGTCGGCCGCGCAAAACAATAGACGCAGCCATGCTCGCATCCCCGATAGGGGTTGATGGAACGGTCAAACGGCACGTCGGGAGAGTCGTTCCGCGAGATGATCGTGCGCGCCGCATCAATTGTGGCCGTGGTTTTGAGGCGACCGGGTTCTTCATCCCGCGGCCAGCCGTCGTCAATCACATGACGCGTATGCGCCTCGAACCGGCCCACCAGATTGCTGATCGCGCCGCGGCCCTTGGTTGGCGTCGGAGGAATTTCGTGTTCCTGCATTGCTAAAATGTGCAGGAAGTTATGGAACAAATCAAGAACATTATTGCATAGGCCGAACTGTCATAGTGGACAGGAACCGGTTGGCGGGCCCATATACCGGAAATGGATCGGAGACTTGGAC
>CALGIA010000333.1 GCA_937916005.1 uncultured Rhodospirillaceae bacterium | reverse complement strand
CCGCTCCAGTCGCCTTCCGGGGGGAACTCGATGACCCGGAACACCGAGCCGCTGGGGCCGGGCTCAAGCCCGATCTTCTCGCCCTCGGCGGCATTGTCCGCGTTGCCGCCAAGTTTCGCCGGAGCTTCAAACTGCCGCCAGACATTGTTGATCTGCACCCCGGGACGCCCCGGTGGGTGAAAAACATTGACCGCCTGCTGGTCGATGATCACCACTGCCTTGCCGTCGTCTTCCCGATGGCCCGTCACGATACGCCGCACGCCTTTAGTCATAAATTCCGCTCCCTGGGTTTGGTCGTACTCATCCTAAACGCCGCGACCGCCGGGCGCCAGTATGGGCGATGCGATGCAGGGCGATGGTCGACAGAATGACCGACAGGGCGAACAGCAGAATGCCGAGATGAATATCGGTGCTGGTCAGCAGGCTGCCCTCGATCACCAGCACGGTCAGGGCGACGATGAAAACATCCAGCATGGACCATCTGGACACGGCGGCGAAAACCGCCAGGACCCGCTGCGTGACGTCATGGTCATCGGTGGCGAAAATCCAGGCCCACAGCGCGATCAGGTTCTTGGCGGCGGGAAACACCAGGGAAAAGAAGAACACCAGCGCGAACAATCCGTACTTGCCCGCATGCCAGAAGGTGAACACCGCGTCGAAGATGGAATAGGTGTCGGCGAACAGTATCATCTTGGTGACCGAAATGGCGGGCATCAGCATCCCGCCGACCAGCATGGGCAGGGCGAGCAGTAATAGAATGCCCGCCAATGGGTCGCGGCGCCTGTCGTTCGAAAGCAGATTCACGGGTTTCAGCCGGTAATTTCGATAACGTCGCTGTCATCTGGCCGTCCCTGAGCACGGTATTGACCGATGGCCTTCAGCAACGGCTCGTCGGACAGGGAATACAGCACCGCATCCGCGTCGCCCGCCAGATTGACATGACGCCGCCACATATTGGCCGGCACCACGAAAATGTCGTTCTTTTCCCATTCCAGCCGCCTTCCATTGACCTCGGTGACGCCGCGCCCTTCAAGCACCGTATAGACCGTGCTGGCCGTGTGGCGGAACGGCTGGGTTTCCTCGGCCGGGCGCAGAAGCTGGGCCTTGTAGGTCAGCACCGGAAACAGGGAGGCGCCGTTCATGGGGTTGACGAATTCGATGATGATGCCGTCCCATGGGCTGCCCTGCTGGTCGCGCAGCCCGGACAGGGTTTCGCCCACATTGCCGCCCTTGAAATGGAACATGGGCGTGCCGCCCTGGCCGGATGCGCGGCTTTCCGGCACGAAGCGCGGAACCATGCCGCCCGCGCCGTAGAGCTTCTGGGAATAATCTTCCACGGGCGGTTCCGCATTGTCGCCGCGCTCGGCATGGTCGTGGCGGATCCAGATGACGTCGAGATGTTCCAGCAGGGGCCAGTCCAGCACATCCATCCAGATCACCGGCTCGGCACCGTCATTGCCGTGGCCGTGCCAGGTGCCCGCCGGGGTCAGGATCAGGTCGCCGCGCCCGGCGATGCATTTTTCCCCCTCGATCAGCGTATAGCCGCCAGCGTCGGACAAAATCGTGCGGCTGGCATTGGGTGAATGCAGATGCTGGGGCGCGAAATCGCCCGATTTGTATATGGATACCGCGATGCGGATCGTGTTGGTGACTTTCAATGCGCCGCCGAGCCCCGGATTGGTCAGCAGGAATTGCTGGCGGTCGGTGAATTCCAGCGGCGCGATTTCGGCGATGCGATGCAGATAGGGCTCGATGTCGCGCCATTTCCAGATATGGGGCAACACGCGCAGGGGCGCGGCCGGGCCGGTCACCGAACCGGGCGGCTGTGGATCGGGAATGGGCGTTTGGGCGGCCTCATGCCAGGCCGGCTGCAGCGGCAAATTGGCCCGGGTCCGCAGCCAGATATGCAGCGGGGCCGCTTCGTCGTTCAGGGCCTCCATCTCGGCCAGCGCGTCGGCGGGAAGCGCCGTTTCCGCCAATGAATCCGCAAGCAATCTCGCCATGACCATTCTCCTTATTCAAGGCAGAATAGGGCCGCGAAGGGTGAGGGCGCAAGCCGTGGGATTAGATCGGTAACGTGCCCGTCAGCCACATCAGCACCACCGACAGGGTGATCGCCGACAGGGCGGTTTCCGTGGTAACGATGCCCGCCATCAGGGGCGCGTCGCCGCCCAGTTGACGGGCCAGCACATAGGTGGCGGGTGAGGCGGGCGTGGCGGCCATCATCATGGCGATGGAAAACCCGACCCCTGTGAGCCCCGTGACCTGAAGAATGCCCCAGGCCGCCACCGGCATCACCACCAGCTTGAGTGCGCAGGCGGTCAGGATGGCGCCGCGATGGGTCTTGCCGAGCGAGAGATCGAGCCCCGCACCGACGCAGAGCAGCGCTACGGGCAGGGCCGCCTTGCCCAGGATCGTCAATATTCCCACGACCCAGGCCGGTTGCGGCAACCCCAGAAAGTTGATCGCAATCCCCGCAATACAGGAAACGATCAGCGGATTGGTGGCGATCTGAAACGGGATGTGCCACCAGCCCGGCTTGCCGGCGGTGCCGTATTTGGCCAGCACCGCGATGCAGATCACATTGACCGTCGGCATCATGAAGGCGATGAACACGGCGGTGATGGTTAATCCAAGGGGGCCAAAAAAGGCCGCAGCCACGGCGAATCCGATATAGGCGTTGAGCCGTACGGTGCCCTGCACCACCGATGTAAAGCCCGGCCCGTCGATGCGTAGAAGGGGACGGATGATCAGGCAAATCACTGTCAATGCGGCAGACAGCGCCAGCACGGTGGTGATGATCTGCTCGATCTGGATGCCCTTGAGGTCGGCCCCCGCCAATGTGTGGATGATCAGCGCCGGCAGCAGCACGTAGTATGCCAGGCGTTCGGCCGGCGCCCACAGACCGTCGCCCGGGAACCCGGTTTTCCTGAAGCCATAGCCGATGACGATAAGGATGAAAATCGGCGCGATGGCCGAGACGACAGCGATCATTCGCGCAACACTTTCAAGCGGTCCAGGGCTCCTTGCAGGATATAGGACGCCGCCATCTTATCTACCACCTCGGCGCGGCGTTTCCGCGACATGTCCGCGTCCAGCAAGGTGCGCGTCACGGCCACGGTCGATAGCCGTTCATCCCAAAACCCGATCACGATATCCATTTTCTCCAGGAAATTAGCCGCGAATTGACGGGACGACTGGCAGCGCGGCCCCTCGCTGCCATCCATGTTCAACGGCAGCCCGATGATCAGCCCGCCGATTTCATGCTCGGCAATAATGCCGCGCAGCTTTTCCGCATCCGCCGTGAACTTGCCCCGCTTCAGGGTCTCCATGGGCGTGGCGATCATCAACAACCCATCCGACAACGCCAGCCCGATGGTCTTTTCCCCAAGATCCAGCCCCAGCAGCCGCGAATGGCGCGGCAGGGCGGCTTCCAGCTCTTCGATGGGGGTTATGGGCATGGCGGCATCGCATGGTGAAATTCAGAGGATGGGATGTTGTTGCTTCAAATTCAGAGGATGGGATGTTGTTGCTTCATAAGACCGGCATAGTCAATGACACTGGCGATAAAATTGGAGTCAGCGCGTCTCCCGGGCGATGATTCTCACCCCATCCTCGATGCGGTCGCTCGGATGCAGGACAATCCTGTCGCCCGCGCCAAGGCCGGAGCGGATTTCGGCGGACCGGCTGTTCATCCGCCCGACCTGGATTTTGGAAAGCCGCGCCCGTCCATCGACGATTTTAAACAGTGTCCATGCGTCCTGGGTGCGGAACAGGGCGCTCAACGGGGCTTGAAGGATGTCCTTGCCGCGCCAGATCACGATGCGGCTCACGACCCGGTATCCGTGACCGAGTTTGCGCCAAAGCGCCGGCGGATCCGCGAAATCAATAATGACATTGACCCGTTGCTCATCGATTCCAAGAGCGGAAATCTTTGTGAAACCGAAGGGCTCAATCCGGCGCACCCGGCCGTTGAGGCTCCTCTCACCGCCCCAACCCTCGATCAGAACGTCATCGCCCGGGGACACCAGAACCGCATCGGTGGACAACATATCCACGACGATTTCCAGATCCGAGGGGTCGCCGATCTCGACCAGCGGCGCGCCCGCCTGGACGACCGCCTCGCTCTCCTGAAAAACCCGCAAAATGGTGCCACTGACCGGCGCACGCACCTCAAAGCAACAAAGTTCACTGGTCGCCGCACGATTGGCCGACGCCGGGTCAAGCAACGCCGCCTGGGCGGTTTGCAGCTGGAATTCGCGGACACGTAAGGCCGCGCGCGCCTCGTTGAGTTCCGCCTTTTTTGTCCGCGCCTCCATACGCGCCCGGTCGAGCCCGCTCAGCGATATGGTGCCACGTTCGGCCAGGTTGCGGCCTCGTTTGAATTCGGCTTGTGCAAATTCGTTGGCTGCTGCGGCGCTGGCCACATGGGCCCGCGCCAGATCCCGCTCGGCTTCGGCCGCCCTGACCGCGGCTTCGAGCCCGGAATGGGTGCGGACATCGTGAAACGACGGGTTGCTCGGGCGAATGGTGGCCACCACCGACAAGCCGGCTGCGACTGAATCGCCCACATGTCCGTCAAACCGGGCAACGCGCCCTGACAGGGGCGCTGAGATCGTATAGGCTTCCTTCACCCGGGTTTCCCCTTCGTCCTCAATGGTCACCAGCATGGGCCCGCGTTCAGCGGTGATCACGCTGACCGGAACTGGTCTGGGCCAGAAAGCATAGACCAGACCCACCGCGACCAGCAGGATCGCCACACCGGGAAACAAGCTCTTTCTCATCATTTCAGCCATTGTTTTACTCGCGGGTTTTCAGGACGGCGACCAGGTCGAGATCGGCGACCCGCCGAAGCACGATCCAGGAAGAGCAGATGGCGGCGGTCAGCACCACAAGCACCGAATAACCATAGGTCGCGGGCTCGATGACGAAGGGAACCCGATAAAGCTTGGTGTCGAACAGATTTACCATGAGTGCGGCCATTCCATATCCAACCAGGCAGCCCAGGGGCAGGGCGAACAGGGTCAATATG
>CALGIA010000332.1 GCA_937916005.1 uncultured Rhodospirillaceae bacterium | reverse complement strand
ATCGTGGGTTTTCACCAACATCATCAGCCACAACTGGATGCTGCCCATGTGGCCGGTCGAGGCCCATGAGGCCGTGTGGGGCGAAAACCCCAATGCGCTGATCGGGTCGTCCCTGATCTATCCGCCGGGCCGCATCGAGGAAACCGACGGCGGGTATCTGCTGTCCGGGCGCTGGCCCTATTCCAGCGGCATCGACGCCAGCGACTGGGTCATGCTGGGCGGCATGGACCCGGCCCTGGGCGACGGCGACGCGCCGGGCGGCGCCGGCAAATCCGGCCCGCGCATGTTCGTGGTGCGCGCCGCCGATCTCGAGGTGTTCGACACCTGGCATGTGTCTGGCCTGGCCGGCACCGGTAGCAAGGACGTGGCCTGCGACAAGCTGTTCGTGCCGGATTACATGACCCTGGCGGCGCGCGACACCCGCGGCGGCCCGCACCAGGTGTCCGCCTCGTCGGACGCCGATGTCTACAAGCTGCCCGTGATGGGGCTATTCGCCCATTTTCTGGCGTGCCCCGTGCTGGGCATGGCCCAGGGCGCCTATGACGATTATGTGGAAACCCTGCGCGAACAGGTCTCGATCTACAGCAACACGCGGGTCGGCGATCACGTGACGATCCAGATCAAGATCGCCGAGGCCGGCGCGCTGATCGATACGGGACGGTCGATCATGAAGGAAAGCTGGCTCGAGGCGCACCGGCTGATCGCCGCCGGCGAAACGCCGACCGTTGCCCACAAGACCCGCTGGCGGCGCGATGCGGCCTATGCGGCGCAGGGCTGCGTCCGCGCGCTCGATCTGGTTTACGATGCCTGCGGCGGTACCGCCAACTATCTGGACAATGAATTGCAGCGCCGGTTCCGCGACATCCACGCCGCCGCGCATCAGATCCAGATCAAGTTCGAAATCAATGGCCCGGAATTCAGCCGCGTCGCCCTGGGGCTGGAGCCCCTGAACCGGAATTTGTAATACATCTAAAATTTGAGCCTTGTTGGATCAAAGCTTAACGAGAGATTAAAGCCGGGCTGCTATAAAGGATCGTCGCAACAGACGGCAAGGTAAGCCATGACGAAGAACTCAGGTAGAGACGGACAGGAAGTCCACAATATAGCCGACAGTCGTCGCCGACCTGGCGGGCCCTCCGGGGCCCGCGGGTCCCGGGTCAGGACCATGGTCGGAACCCTGGCCGTTTCCCATGTCCGCATGCGCCCGAAGCTGTTGAGCTGGCGCCTTGCGCGCAATCCGATGTTCCACGCATCCGTGGCCGCCGCCGCCGCCGCCGCCGAAAGCTGATTATTCCTTCGCCCTGAACATTTGGGCGGCCGGGATCAATAGCCGTTCAGCGAATATTTTCATGAAGGCGTCTTCATGCTGTTCCGCCCATTTCAGTGCGATGGGCCGGAGCGCATAGAGCGCCTTGCCACCGGCAGTTTCCCCATAGAACCAGTCATTCATCTGCCGTCCCGTGTTGTTACCCGGTTGGGCGCTTGCGGCTTCCCGGTAATAGGTCTTCAAATCCTCCACGGCGAATTTCAGGCATTGGCCCAAGGTCACATCGTCGCGGAGATTTTTCGGAGTCTCACCATCCAGAAAGGCGCAGACGAAATCCGTGATCTCATTGATCGCCATGCGGCTGAGACCCATGGTGGTG
>CALGIA010000331.1 GCA_937916005.1 uncultured Rhodospirillaceae bacterium | reverse complement strand
CTCTGCCTGTTTAGCTGTATTTGCCGAGTTCGATCAATTCACGGACGTTTTCCCAGCCATAGGCGATTTCCTCGATTTCGGCGCCGCCCATGGAACCGTTGCGACGGGCGATGCATTTGCCGCCGAGCGCTTCATAGAAGTACCGCGCCGGGTTTCCATCCAGCACCCAGACCAGCAACGATCCGTCCGAGCGGGTGACAAGCCGTTCGGACAGGCTGAGAAACAGTTTCTTGCCGATGCCCCGTCCGTGGAATTCATCCCTCAGATAAAGCGTGAATATTTCGATTTCATGGGTTAATTCACGGCCCCGCGAGGCGCCGCCGCTGGCAAAACCGATGACGCCGTGATCGGCATGTTCAGCGACATATACCAGATGATCCATGCGCCGGCCGGACAGCGCGCGCCGCCACCAGCGAACTTCACGGTTTGCCGCATCCAGCCGCAAAAGCACGTCATCGGGCAGCAGCCCGGCATAGGTATTACGCCAGCTATCCACATAAATCTCCGCGATCGCCATAGCATCGTCGAGCGTAGCGGGGCGAAAGACGGTCATTAGTCGGATTGCCGGTAATTGGGGGCCTCGCGCATGATCGCCACATCATGAACATGGCTTTCGCGCAATCCGGACGCGGTGGTCCTGCGGAACTGGCAATTGGACTGCATTTCGGCAATCGTGCCGTTGCCGGTATAGCCCATGGAGGCGCGAAGTCCGCCCACAAGCTGTTGAATGACGGCTGAAAGCGGGCCTTTGGCGGGAACACGGCCTTCGATGCCTTCCGGAACCAGCTTCATGGTATCGGACACTTCCTGCTGGAAATAACGATCCGCGGAGCCCCGCGCCATGGCGCCGATGGACCCCATGCCGCGATAGGCCTTGTAGGTCCGGCCCTGATACAGAAAAACTTCGCCGGGGCTCTCGTCGGTGCCCGCGAAGAGCGATCCGATCATGGCGCAATCCGCCCCCGCCGCGATCGCCTTGGCAAGATCGCCGGAATATTTGATGCCGCCATCGGCGATGATCGGCACGTCCCTGTCATGGCAGACTTCGGCGCATTCCATGACGGCGGAAAACTGCGGCATGCCGACACCGGCGACGATCCGTGTGGTGCAGATGGAGCCCGGACCGATACCGATCTTCACCGCATCGGCGCCCGCATCGATCAACGCCCTGGCGCCTTCCGGCGTCGCCACATTGCCGGCGATGACCTGAACCTGATTCGACAGTCTTTTTATCTGATCGACCGATTCAAGCACGCCCCGGGAATGGCCATGGGCCGTGTCGACCACGATGATATCGACCTCGGAATCGAGCAATGCCTCGGCGCGGGTGCGGCCGTCATTGCCCACCCCGGTCGCCGCCGCCACGATAAGCCGGCCTTTGTCGTCCTTGCTGGCGTTGGGGAAAAGCTGAGCTTTTTCGATATCCCTGACCGTGATCAGGCCGATACAGCAATAATCATCATCGACCACAAGCAGCTTTTCGATCCGATGGGAATGGAGCAGCCGCTTGGCCTCCTCCATATTGACGCCTTCCCGCACGGTGACCAGGTTTTCATGGGTCATCAATTCGCTGACCCGCTGGTTTGCGTTGGTCGCGAACCGCACGTCCCGATTGGTCAGCACCCCGACCAGCTTGCCGCCCGGCTCCACGACGGGGATACCCGTAATCCCGTGATCCGCCATCAGGGACAGCGCATCGGCGAGGGTCCGGTGCGGCGTGATGGTCACCGGATTCACCACCATGCCGGATTCGAATTTCTTGACCCGGCGGACTTCATCGCCCTGTTGTTCGGGGGTGAGGTTTTTATGAATCACGCCGAGCCCGCCGACCTGGGCCATGGCAATCGCCAGCGCGGATTCAGTAACCGTATCCATGGCCGCTGAAATGATGGGAATTCCGAGGTTGATTGACCGCGTTATGCGGGTTTTGGTGTCCGCATCCGCCGGCAGAACCGACGATGCGGCAGGCACCAGAAGAACATCGTCGAACGTAAGCGCTTCGAGAATGTCCATGCGGCCTCCGGTTAAATCCATTGGCGGTGGATCATACACAACACGCCCCCGAATCCCAAAGAATTGAGTATGGAAAATGGAGGAATTACGGCTTCCTTTTACGTCAGGAAACTTTGCGGCGATACCCGGCGGCGACGATATAGGTTTCCGCGGAATCGGCACGGCTGGCATCGGGCTTGAATGTGCGGACCCGGGCGAAATTCTTCTTCATGGCGTTCATCAGATCGGATTCCCCACCTCCATGGAAGGCCTTCACCACCAGCACGCCCCCCGGCGTCAGCAATTCGCACGCCAATTCATGGGCGACCTCGCACAAGGCCTCGGCCCGCATACGGTCCGTACCCCGGTGACCCGTCGCAGACGCCGCCATGTCGCTCAGCAACACATCCACCGGATCGGCCAGAAATTCCTTCAGCGCCGCAACACCGTCTTCCTCGCGCATGTCCAGCTGCAGGATTTCGGCGCCCGGAACGGATTCCATTTCCACGATATCGACGGCGACCACATGGCCCGAGCGTCCGATACGCTGAACCGCAACCTGGGTCCAGCCGCCCGGCGCAGCGCCCAGATCAACCACCCGCGCATTCGGCTTCAAAATATGAAATTTATCGTCGATCTGGGCCAGCTTCCAGGCGGCCCGCGACCTATATCCGCTGCGCGCGGCCTCTGTCACATAGGTGTCGTTGAGCTGCCTCTCGAGCCAGCGCGCCGATGATTTCTTGCGGCCCTTGGCCGTCTTGAGCTTGACCCGCATCCCCCGGCCCGATGGCCGCGACGGGGTGCCGCTGTTCCCAGCGCCCTTACTGGGCGGCATGGGGAATTATGGACGCGGCAGCTGCGCTTTCTGCGATGGGTTCGCTTGGCGCGGGTTGGGCGGCCGCCAGATCGGCAGCGGACACCATTTCAGACAGAATTCCTTCGCGCACGCCCCGGTCGGCCACCCGCATGCGGCCCACCGGCCAGGTGCGGCATACGGCTTCGAGGACCGCGCAACCGGCGACCACCAGATCGGCCCGGCCATGACCAATCGATGGGTGAGCCGCGCGCTGTTCGAATGTGGAACTGGCCAGATTATGGCTCACCAGATGGACCGCGCTGAAATCCAGATATGATCCATCGACCAGCGACCGGTTATAGCGCTTCAGCCCCATATTAACCCCGGCTATGGTGGTCACCGTGCCCGCGGTGCCCAGCATTTGCGCGGTTCCGCGTTCAATGGCGGCGCGGATACCGTGTTTTTCGTCAAAGGGCCGCAGTAAATCCTGGATCTCGCTAATGATGGCTGCATAGGCTTCGGCGGTAAAATCATTGCCGCCATGGCGTTCAGTAAGATTGACCACGCCGCAGGGCAAGGAGATCCAGCCCAGAATCTCCGCCGGCGCCTCGGGGGCAAGCCGCAGCCAGATCAATTCGGCGCTGCCGCCGCCCACATCGAACACCAGCGCATGGGGGATATTGTCGTCCAGCAGCGGAAGACATCCGGCCAGGGTCAACTCGGCTTCCTCGCGCGACGAGATAATTTCGAGCTCCAACCCGGTGGCGTCCCGCACCCGGTCGACGAATTCCAGCCGGTTGAGGGCGCGGCGCGCGGCTTCGGTCGCCACATAACGCGCCTGGGTTACGTCGCGGCGCTGGATCTTGGACGCGCAGACCTCAAGCGCCTCGATGGTCCGGGTCATGGCCGCTTCCGACAGCATATTGGTCTCGCCGACCTGCTCGCCCAGGCGAACGATACGGGAAAACCCATCGATTACATGAAAACCGTCAGGGTCCGGCCGGGCGATCAGCAGGCGGCAATTATTCGAGCCGAGATCGATCGCCGCGAATATATCGCGCCGTTCACTCCGTTTGCGGCGGCGGCGTCCGCGACCCGGATGCCTGCCGTCCTTTGCGTGATGCTGTCTGGACTGACGCCCCGGCACCACAACCTCCAATCCAATCGTCCCGCGCGCTCCGCTGCGGGTAATTTCCATCGCCATGACGGGATCGATCCCATCCAGCGCACAATTTCATCAATGTAAACCATAAACCCTGAAACGGGAAATGATGAAACATCCGCGACCAAAAAGCCATTTCCGTCTTGCAAAAACCCCCGCAAACACGATATGGCCTGTGTCGGCTCCGCCCGATTTCATCCGGGTGGTGATAAATCCGCGCATGGGGCGTGGTGTAACGGTAACACGTCTGGCTCTGACCCAGTTGTTCCAGGTTCGAATCCTGGCGCCCCAACCAAGCTCGCCACTCCCAAATTGTACCGGATTATGAATACGCGCCGTCGCATATTCGCCCTTGCGGGCAATGGTCTGTCGTGCAAATTTGC
>CALGIA010000330.1 GCA_937916005.1 uncultured Rhodospirillaceae bacterium | reverse complement strand
TAAGCCGCAACAAGTATCTTGAGCCCTTTTCGGAGTTGGTTTCGTTCAGCCTTGGAGAGGTTGGATTTTTCCCGTTTCCCAAACACGGTCAGCAGAAACACCGGAATATCCGCTCCGCTATAGAATGTAATCACGCGAACGCTGCCACTTTTTCCCTTGTTTCCAGTAGCCCAACGCAGTTTGCGCGCACCGCCGGTTTCCGCCATCAGGTCGCCCGCATCCGGGTTGGCGGCAATATGGTCGATGAATTCGCGAAGTTCCTTGGCGCTGAATTTACCCTTGGCGCGTTTCTGAAATTCCGGTGTTTCAACGACCGTATGCAAATGCTTTACGACCATATGTGATACTACGCCATTGGCGTATATAAGTCAATAGCGTATAGGCATTAAAAGGATGCATTGGCCCGCCTGTTAACCGTCAAATTTTCTTATCCCTCTCGTCCCAGTACGGTTCTTTCAGGATGTTTTTCTGGATTTTTCCGATCGGGGTTTTGGGGAAGTCGTCGACGAATTTGAACAGGCGCGGGCGTTTGAATCTGGCCAGACGGGATTCGCAATGGGCGGTCAATTCCGCTTCCGTGACCGCCGCCCCCGCCTTCAGCGCCACATAGGCGGCGGGGACCTCGCCGAAAGTTTCGTCGGGGATGCCGAACACGGCGCATTCGGCCACCGCATCGTGCTGGTAGAGCGCGTTTTCGATTTCCATGGGATAGATGTTTTCGCCGCCGGAAATGATCATGTCCTTTGACCGGTCGATCAACGTAAAAAAACCTTCGCCGTCCATCGTGGCCAGATCGCCGGACCAGCCCCAGCCGTCGCCCAGCTTGAAGAACGCGGCGGTCTGGTCGGGCTCGTTATAATATTCGATCATGATGTTATCGCCGCGCGACACGATCTCGCCCACCTCGCCCGGCTTGACCGGGGTCCCGTCGGGCGCGACGCAGGCGATGTCCACGTTATAGGCCTGGCGTCCGACCGACCCGAGCTTGTCGGCCACCCGCCAGTGGGGCAGCACGGTGATCACGCCCATTTCCGACTGGCCATAGATCTGGGTCAGCCTCACATCGGGCAGCCGGTCGAGGAAATCGCGCTGCACCCAGTCGGGCATGGGCGCGCCGGCGAAGCTGAGCTTGCGCCACGCAGCGTAGTTGGCGGCGTCAAAATCCGGGTCCTGCATCGCCATGGCCGCCTGGGTCGGGACCATGAAGTTGGCGGTCATGGCGTCGCGCCGGCACATGTGGGCGAAGTCGGCCGGGTCCCATTTGGACAGCAGGGTGGCAGTGGCGCCCGCAAGGATGGCGGGCTGGAACATGATGTGCAGGGCCGCCACATGGAACATCGGCGTCACGATGCCGACCACGTCCCGGTCATCGATATGTTCTTCCACCATCACCGTGTGTGCGGTGACGTCCCGCGCGCGGTGGCTGGCCAGCACACCCTTTGGCATGCCCGACGTGCCGCCCGTATAGGTCATGGAAAACGGGTCGCGCTCATCCAGCCGGATGTCCGGTTCGGCGTCGGGCTGGCCCGCGATGAAATCATCAAACGTAACGGTGTCTCCCCCGTCAGGGCCGATCTGGATGTAATGTTTGATGGCGGGCAGATCGGCTTTCAGACCGGCGATTTTGTCGGCGAAGATATCTTCATGGATCAGCGCCTCCACATCGGCCTTGGCCAGCACATAGGCCAGCTCCAAAGGCGCATAGAGGACCGAGACATTGACCAGCACGCAGCCGGATTTGGCGGCGCCGAAAAACACCACGCCATATTCGGTGCGGTTGCGGGAAATGATCCCCACCTTGGCGCCCTTGCCCAGCCCCAGCGCCATGATGGCATGGGCCAGCCGGTTCGCATCCCGGTTCAGATCGCCATAGGATATGCGCGCATCGCCCCAGATGATCGCAATCTTGTCCGGGAAGCGTTCGGCGGACCGCCGCAGCATGTCGCCTGTCAGCATGTCGGTTTCCTAAAGCAGTGCGCGGACCAGCCCGCCATCGATGGTGATGTTCTGGGCGGTCATGTAGCCCGCATGGCGGGAACACAGGAAAGCGCACATGGGGCCGAAATCCTCCGCCGTGCCGAGCCGTTTCGTGGGGATGGAGTCGGCCATGCGCGCCCTGGCGTCGTCTTCGCTGATGTTCTCGTTCAGGGATTGCGCACGGTAGACCCGCTGCAACGCCGGCGTATCCATCAGACCGGGCAGCAGGTTATTGACCGTGACCCCGAACTGGGCCACCTCGCGGGCCAGGGTCGACATGGCCCCGTGCAGCCCGGCGCGCACGCTGTTGGCCAGCAGCAGGTTCGGATAGGGTTCCCGCACGGCAAATGAGGTGATGTTGACGATGCGCCCGAAGCCGCGCGTTGTCATGGACGGCAGACAGCGTTCGGTCATGTCGATGGCGGCCAGCATGTTGGTTTCGATCGCGGCCAGCCAGGTTGCCCGGTCATGGTCGCCGAACCCGCCGGGCGGCGGACCGCCGGCGTTGTTGACCAGGATGGATATGGGGCCCCAGACCGCCGTCGCGTCGTCAAAAATACGCGCGCGTTCATCGGGGTCGGAGATATCGCCCTGAATGAAGCGGGCGGCGTCGCCCAGTTTTTCCACCGCCGCCGCGCCGGTTTCCGCGTTGCGTCCGTTGATCACGATACGCACGCCGGCCTCACGCAGCGATTCCGCGCAGGCCAGCGCCAGTCCCTGCGTGCCGCCCAGGATCAGCGCCGTTTCACCTTCGATGCCGAGATCCATGTCGATCAACCCGAATATTCGTCGAGGAAGCCGCCGACCAACCGGTTGAATTCATCGGGCTGTTCCATGTTCGCCATGTGGCCGCAGCCGGCCATGATTTCGAAGCGTGCGCCGGGGATGCGGGACGCCAGGTCGCGCTTCATCTCGACGGACGTGAGCGCGTCATGTTCGCCGACCACCACCAGGGTGGGGACCTTGATGTGACCCAAAATTGCGCTGCGGTCGTAATGGGTCGTGGCCTCGATGGTCTTGATGTAGGAGTCCACATGCAGGGCCGACACGCTGGCCACGATCTGGCCGAACACATCCGGGTCGCCGCCGGGGGCCATCAAATGCGACGCCAGTTCGGGCGCCATGTCGGCGGGGGTCTTGCCGTCTTCCACCAGGGGCTTGCGGCGGCGGTCGACGAATTCCCGGCGCTGGGCTTCGGTGAATTCGCCGAAGCTGGCATGGACGCCGCACAGCGTCAGCGTGGCGACCCGGTCCGGAAACTGCGCGTAGAAATCCAGCGAGATGCGCCCGCCCATGCTCTGGCCCACCAGATGGGCCTTGTCCACGCCGAAATGATCCAGCACCCGGATCAAATCGCGGCTGAAATCGCTGAACTCCAGATCGCCCCGGTAATCGTCGCTGTCGCCATAGCCGCGCGCATCCCAGGCGGCGGCGTGGAATTTTTCGGCGAAGGCGGGAAGCTGTTCGATGAAGTTCTGACGCCGTCCGCCGATGCCGTGCAGGAACATGACGAATTTTCCGTCGCCGTCGCCGCCGGCGGGGCCGCCATGTTCGACGGCAAGCGACGGCGATTGGCCGATGCGGTCCAGGGTAAGCGCCATGCCTCAATCTCCCATAGTCAGGCGACGGGCTCCCCGCCCTTGATGGTGACCCGGCGCATCATGCGCCGGTCATCGGGTTCGAAATAGGTCCGCGCATGAACCGAACAGCGATTGTCCCACATCATGAGATCATCCGGCGTCCAGTGATGTTCATAGATGTTTTCCGGCGCTTCGACGGCGGCGAAAAGAATGTCCAGCAACTCGTCGCTCTCGGCCGGGTCCAGACCTTCGATGCGGATGGTCATCAGGCGGTTCACGAACAGCGCCTTGCGGCCGGTCTCGTTATGGGTGCGCACCACCGGGTGGACCCATTGGGGCGCGTCGGGCTTGATCGTGTCGGGCCGCAGCGTCGGGTTGCCGCCGTAATCATAATAGTTCAGCGCCATGGCCCCCTCTATCCGGGCCTTGATATCATCGGACAGTTTTTCATAGGCCGTGTAGCAATTGGCGAACCGGGTATCGCCGCCGGATTTCGGCACCTCCATGGCGTACAAAGTGCTGCCGTCGCAGGGCCGCTCATAGTAGCACTGGTCGTAGTGGAACTGCATCTCGCCGTCTTCCAGGGCGGTTTCCATGCCCGTGTCCTTGACGTTGGTGATCAGCAGGGTGTGGGGATGGTTGGCGTCCAGCGCCGCGCTGCGCACCGGTTGCAGCTCGCCGAAATAGCGGCAGAACCGCTCCTGATCGGCCTCGCTCAGCTTCTGGCCCGGGAACACCACGATCACATTGTCGCACCAGGTCTTGCGCAGGGCCGCAA
>CALGIA010000329.1 GCA_937916005.1 uncultured Rhodospirillaceae bacterium | reverse complement strand
ATTTCTTCAGCCCGCCATTCAGCACCGAGACATTTTCATGGCCGAAATAGCGCAGCGTCCACCAGGCGCGCGGCGCATTGGACATGCCGGTGCGGTCATAGGCTATCACGCGGGTCCCGTCCGCAATCATCAGATTGGCCATGAAATGGGCGAATTCGGTTGCACCGGGCACCATATGGGGCAGGGGGTCGATGGGGTCCGCAATTTCATCGATATCCCAATACATGGCGCCTGGAATATGACATTCGGCGACTTCATCACGGGCCGACCGGTCCACATTGGGCATGAACCAGGTCGCATCCACAATCCGGATCGACGGGTCGTCGAGTCGTTCCGCAAGCCATTCGGTTTCCACCAGGGCATCCGGGTTCCGGTAATCCATCGCTGCTCTCCTCATCGGTTTTGACGCGTGATTAAAGTGGGGGTCGAATTGGATAATAGTTTAAATGACGTGTCGGGAAATTTGACAGTTTTTTGGCGGAGTCCCGAAATTACGCCTTCAACTGTCGGCAGATTTTACACATTGGTTAATTTCTCTAATCGCCTTCGTCATAAGCCGTTGAATTCACACATTTTACAAAATTGGCACAAATCTTGCATGGTTAACGGCAATGCGACCTGAATTTCCCTCCACAGGGTAAAAACAAGAAAGAACAAGCTCAACTATCCATTTTCCGCCCCGGTTTTCCGACCGTATTGAAGAATAGTTTCCGTCCGTGGCCTCACACGGCATCGATCGTTTTCCCCGGCACCCCGGGTGAAGGGATCGAGCGGACGGGATGATGGGAGTCTCGTCGTCTGCCCTGGGCCTCCCGTCAGTTTGGCGGCGGCTGCTACAAAACAGCCGCCGCCAAATTCATTTTTGCCGATGAGATATCTGATCAGATATTGACGGTCTTCATGCCGCCCGGCGGATAGCGGTCGCCGGCGGTGAACCCGACCGGCACGGCGCCGTCCAGGGCCGCCACTTCCGACGCGGTCAGAACGATATCGCCGGCCGCGATATTGTCACCCAGATGATTGCGGCTCTTGGTGCCGGGAATGGGCAGGATGTAATCGCCCTTTGCCAACAACCAGCCGATGGCGATTTGCGCGGGGGTCGTCTTGTGAGCCGCCGCAATTTCCTCGATCGGCCCCAGCATGGCCACGTTATGGGCGATGTTTTCCGGTTTGAACCGGGGATGATCCCGGCGTCGGTCCTGTTCGCCCAAGTCATCGACCGCGCGCACTGCGCCGGTCAAGAAACCACGCCCCAGCGGGCTATAGGCCACGAAAGAGACGCCCAATTCCTTGCACGCCGGCAGCAGATCCGCTTCAGCGAAACGGCAGAACAGGGAATATTCCGTCTGCAGGGCGGAAATCGGATGGGTGGCGTGACCGCGCCGGAGCGTATCCTCGGCGGCTTCCGACATGCCCAGATTGATCACCTTGCCCTGTTCCACCAGCCGCGCCATGGCGCCCACCGTCTCCTCAATCGGCACATCCGGATCGACCCGGTGCTGGTAATAGAGATCGATCACATCGACGCCGAGCCGCTTAAGGCTTTTCTCGCAAGCTTCGACCACATATTCCGGCCGGCCATTGGCGCCCGGCTTGCCGTCCTTCTGGACGTTGCCAAACTTGGTGCCGAGAATGACCTTGTCGCGCCGCCCGGCGATTGCCTTGCCGACAAGTTCTTCATTGCTGCCGGCCCCATAGGCGTCGGACGAATCGATGAAATTCATACCCTGGTCGATGGCCTGCTGGATGGTTGCAATGGACTCCGCATCGTCCGCCGCGCCGTAAAGCCCCGTCATGGTCATACAGCCAAGCCCCACATTGCCGACCTCAAATTTCGAATGGCCGAGTTTATGCTGCTTCATGGTGATGTCCTCCAAGGTGTTTCGCGTTTCATATTACCAATTTTTGCCTTTCTGGCCATCCAACTCAGAAAAATCGTCGCAGGTGGGCATTTTCCCATTTGTCCATGGGGGCGGGATTGTTATACCCGGACGATAATAATAGCTGGGATTTTGCTGTGCTGATCGTCTGTCTCGACCTCGAAGGGGTTCTGATCCCCGAAATCTGGATCGGCCTTGCCGAGCGCACCGGAATTGAGGCGCTGCGAGCGACCACAAGGGATGTCCCCGATTACGACACGCTGATGCGCCAGCGGTTGAAAATTCTAAATGAGAACAATCTGGGTCTGCCGGACATCCATGCCGTGGTCACCGGGATGGAACCGTTGCCCGGCGCGCGGGATTTCGTGGACTGGATCCGGGACCGGTGGCCGCTGGTGATCCTGTCGGACACATTTTACGAGTTCGTCGATCCCCTGATGATCGCGCTGAACCGGCCGACGCTTTTTTGCCACGGGCTAAAGATCGCGCCCGACGGCCATATCGAAGATTACGAATTGCGAATGGCCGATCACAAGCGGGCCAGCATCAAGTCGTTCCACGCGCTGAATTTCAACACCCTGGCAATCGGCGATTCCTTCAACGACATCAATATGCTGGGAGAGGCCGATACGGGCATTCTTTTCCATGCGCCCGACAACATCGTGGCCGAGTTCCCGCAATATCCCGCCATGAACGACTATGCCGGACTGAAAGCGCTGATCGAACAGGCGGCGGAAAATGCCCATGGCCGGTAAGGCTCTCTATCCCCATCTGCTGGAGCCCCTTGATCTGGGTTTCACGACCCTGCGCAACCGTTGTATCATGGGGTCCATGCATACGCGGATCGAATTGCTCGACAATTCCATCGACCGCGAGGCGGCCTATTACGCGGAACGGGCCAAAGGCGAAGTCGGGCTGATCGTCACCGGCGGATATGCACCCAACCCTTATGGCCGCATGGATGAACAATCCGCCGTATTCAATGACGCCGCCCAGATCGCCGACCAAAAGCGCATCACCGATGCAGTTCACGCTGAAGGCGGGAAGATCTGCATGCAGATCCTCCATGCCGGGCGCTATGCAAAGATCCCCGAGACCGTCGGCGCGTCCGATCTGCCGACGCCGATCAATCCGGTCACGCCGCGCGCTTTGTCGAACGATGAAATCGAGGCGACCATCGAGGACTTCGCCCATACCGCCTCCCTGGCCCAACAAGCCGGGTATGACGGCGTGGAGATCATGGGCTCGGAAGGCTATCTGATCACCCAGTTCTGCGCATCACGCACAAACAACCGCGACGACGAGTGGGGCGGCTCGTTCGAAAACCGGACCCGCTTTGCGCTGGATATCATGCGCCGTATCCGGTCCCGGGTAGGGACGGATTTCATCGTGATCTTCCGGCTGTCGGCGCTGGATCTGGTGGAAGACGGTTTCAACCGCGATGAAACCCTGCGTTTTGCCCGTGAGATCGAGGCCACCGGCGTGGATATCATTTCAACCGGGATCGGCTGGCATGAAGCCCGCATCCCGACCATCGCCCACGTGGTGCCCCGTGGGGCGTGGCGAAGCTTCGTGGGACAGATCAAGGCGGCGGTGTCGGTCCCCGTGGCCGCGTCGAACCGGATCAACACGCCCGAGATCGCCGAAAGTGTGATCGCCGACGGCGATGCGGATCTGGTGGCCCTGGCGCGCCCCATGCTGGCCGATGCCTATTTCATGGCCAAGGCGCGGCAGGGGCGGGCGGACGAAATCAACAGCTGCATCGCCTGCAACCAGGCCTGTCTCGATCCGATCTTCGGGAAAAGTCATGCCAGCTGTCTGGTCAACCCGGCAGCCTGCCGCGAAATCGAATTCGAGATGAAGCCGGTTCAAACGGCAAAGCGCATCGCGGTGATCGGAGCCGGGCCGGGCGGGCTGTCCTTCGCCGTGACGGCGGCGGAACGGGGCCACAAGATCACGCTGTATGAGGCCGATGATGCCATCGGCGGGCAGTTACGGCTGGCCCGCAATGTGCCGGGCAAGGAAGAATTCAACGAGACCCTGCGCTATTACACCCGTCGGCTGGAGGTGCTGGGCGTGAATGTGCGGCTGGGTCACAAAGCCGACGCGGATGGGCTGGCGGCCGAAGCCCCTGCCGGATCCTATGACGAGATCATCATCGCCACCGGGGTTCATCCGCGCGCGCTCGATCTGGACGGCGCCGATCATTCTATGGTGATGTCCTATGCGGATGTGCTGACCGGGCGCGCGGTTCCGGGCCGAAGGGTCGCAATCATCGGCGCCGGCGGGATCGGTTTCGATGTGGCCGAATATCTCACCGCCGGGCGTTCAGCGGGTGAGGGAAGCACGCAGGAATTCCTGGCGGAATGGGGTGTCGATATGACCCATGCGGGGCCGGGCGGTCTGGCGGAAAAGCCATCCGTACCGCGGAAATCCACCCACGACGTTACCCTGCTACAGCGCAAACCATCGCGCATGGGCCGCAGCCTTGGCCTGACCACAGGCTGGGTCAACCGGACCGTGCTGCCCCAGCGCGGCGTCAAAATGATTGCCGGCGTGGACTATCACCGGATCGACGATTCCGGGCTTCATATTTCCGTCAATGGCGAAGACAAGCTGATCGAGGCCGATTCCATCGTGGTCTGCGCCGGTCAGGAACCGTCCCGCGGCCTGCACGATGCCCTGGCGGTGCGCGGTATCAAGGCGCATCTGATCGGCGGCGCCCATGAGGCCGCCGAGCTGGATGCCCAACGCGCCATCGAACAGGCGACGCGGCTGGCGCTCGACATCTGATACTCTGTTCTTTTGAAGGTCCCGACTTAGTTTATATAATGGGACAGGGAGGAATTTGCTATGAACATACTCGGACTTGAATCCATCGTGTTTGGCGTTGAGGACATGGTAACCGCCAGCCGGTTCTGGGAAGATTTCGGATTGACCAAGGCCAGCGAGGGTCCCGACCGGATCGTTTTCGAGACCCAGGAAAAGGGCACGATTGTCATCCGCCCCAAGGATGCGGATGATTTACCGGCGGCCCCGGTCGAGGGCTCCACGGCCCATGAATATATCTGGGGACTGAAAACCCAGACCGAAGTCGACGCCATCGGCGCGGAACTGGCGACGGACCGCGATGTGCGCACTGATAATGACGGAACCGTTCATTCGGTCGACGATGCGGGATACGCCATCGGCTTTACGGTCAGCAAGCGCATTGCCGTTACGGTGGACGCGCCGGATATCAATATTCCAGGCATCGCGGGCCGCGTCGACAAGCGCGCCAAGATATACAAAAAAGCCGAGCCCGTTCATCTGTCCCACATGGTGCTTCTGACACCCAATCTGGAAGAAAACAGGGATTTCTATGTGAACCGCCTGGGATTCGTGGTCACCGACTGCTATCCGGGCCGGGGCTATTTCTTTCGGGCCGCCGGCTCCAGCGAACACCACAATCTGTTCCTGCTGAAGGGCGGCGACGACAAGGGTTTCCATCACATCGCGTTTGAACTGCGCGATATCCATGAACTGTTCGGCGGCGGCACGTATATGGGCGAAAAGGGTTGGACGACCCATCTCGGCCCGGGACGGCATCCCATATCATCGTGCTATTTCTGGTATTTCAAAAACCCGTGCGGCGGGGCTGCCGAATATGATTTCGATTCGGACCACGTCACCGACGACTGGACCCCGAAAGACTGGGAATCCACCCCGGCATCGTTCGCCGAATGGACCCTGGCCGAGGGAATCCTGTCCTACGAAACAATCCAGACCGGCAAGGTTTGAGCGATTAAGCCGCTTGTGAGAACGCGCCGTCGCGGGTCAGGCCGGCGGCTTTCATGGCCTGTTCGATGCCTTGGATTTCCGCTTCCGTCAGTTTGACCAGGGGCGGGCGGACCACCGCGCGGGGCAGGCGGCCGAGAATAACCAGCGCTTCCTTCATACGGTTATGCATGTCACCAAACGGCTCCGAATAGAAGGCCTGGGCAGTCGGATAGATGCGGTCATTGATTTCCTGGGCGCGGGCCAGATCCTGATCCTGGACAGCCTGGAACAGCGCCACCTGAAGATCGGCGATCACCGAGCCGGAGCCCGACAGCAGACCATTGCAGCCCATGGTCAGGGACGCCATCAGCCAGGATGAATTGGTCGACAGCACATTCACCGGGCGCGGCAGGGATTGCAGTTCCCGGACGTGGATTTCCTGCTGCATGGGCGGCGACCAGTCCTTGATCGCACGGATCGTCGGGACCTCCTCGATCATGCGCAACAGGGTCGAAATCGGGTAGCAATAGGTTCCCGGATACTGGAAAACGATGATCGGCAGATCGGTCGCGTCGGCGATGGTCTTGAAATGGGCCAACGCCATTTCGGGCCGCAGCTGGCCGCCGAACATGCCGATGGAATGGGGCGGCAGGACCAGCAGGCAGGATGCGCCGCCGGCCTCGGCCATGCGCGCCAGCTTGGCCGCTTCCTGGCTGCCGTCCGCATAAACGCCGTTGATCACGGGCAGACGGTCGCCGATTTCTTCCATGGTGACGTCGAGTATGCGGCGCTGTTCATCGAACGCGCAGGCATGCACTTCAGACGCATGGGCATTGATCGCGATGGCGGTAATGCCGTCAACCAAGGAAACATCCTGGGTGTGCTTGCGGGTCGAGGCCTCGTCGATGGAAAAATCCTCGTTAAACGCAAGCAGGGTAGCGGGTATGACGCCCTTGGGCTCAAAATCCTTGAAACGCGGCATATCCTGTTCTCCAGTCGTTTGATGACATCATTATAAAATTTTACGTTACTCGGCGGCCATGGAAAAGGCGCCGTCACGGGTAATCCCCGCATCCCGTAACGCCATTTCGATCGTCTTGATTTCGGTTTCGGGTAATTTCATCAGGGGCGGCCGCACCACGGCACGGGGCAGGCGGCCCAGAATCACCAGGGCCTCCTTCATGCGGTTATGCATGTCGCAGGACGGCTGTTTATAGAAACATTTCGAGGTCGGCCAGATGCGCTGCTCGATGTCACGGGCGCGCGCCAGATCCTTGTCCTGGATCGCATTGAACAGGGCCAGTTGCAGATCGGCGATGATCGACCCGGCCCCGGACAGCAACCCGGCGCAACCGGTCGACAAGGACGGCAACAGCCATGGACTGTGGGTGGTCAATACGTTGATCGGCCGGTCCAGCCCCTGCAGCACGCGGACATGGCGCTCATGGAGCATGGCGTCATAGGAGCCGTCCTTGATGGCGCGGAAACTGGGGATCTGGTCCGCCATGGCCAGCAGGGTATCCAGGGGATAGCCGTAACCGCCGCCCAGGGGATATTGAAATGCGATGAAGGGCAGGTCCGTGGCGTCGGCGATTGCCTTGAAATGACCAAGCGCCATTTCCGGCCGGGTGTTGCCGCCACCCCGTCCGATCGGGTGCGGCGGGAATATCAACAGGCAGGATGCGCCGGATTCTTCCGACATGCGGGCAAGGCGCGCGGCCTCATGGCTGCCGTCCGCATAGATCCCGTTGATCACCGGCAGTCCGTCGCCTATTTCGTCCAGGGCGACCTCCAGGACCAGGCGCTGTTCATCCACCGTGCAGGCGTGAACTTCCGAGGCATGGCCGTTCACGCAGATTGCGCTGATGCCGTCGACCGCGGCGATGTCATTGAGATGTTTGCGCGTCGCCGCCTCATCGATGGAAAAATCCTCGGCGAAGGGCAGCAGGGCGGCCGGAATGACCCCCCGGGGTTCGAAATCCTTGAATCGCGGCATGGCGTGATCCCCATGTAATCGAATACCGGACAGGGGCCGAGGATAGCCCATCGCGCGGTTTCTTACCAACGGTCCTTGAAACGCGCGGACAGGGCGGTATTCGACTAGGCGCGGACCCTTTTTTCCGGATTTTGGCTCTGGGCCGCGGATACTTTAACGAATTCGATAAATTCGGCCGGCGGCATGGGCCGAGCGAACAGATAGCCCTGGAATTCATCGCACTTTTTTCGGCGGAGCAGTTCCAGCTGCGCCTCGGTCTCAACTCCCTCCGCGATGACCTTCAAGCCAAGCGCATGACCCATGCTGATGATGGCTTCGGTTATCGCCAACACGTCGCGGTTCTCATTGATATTATTGATGAAGGTCCGGTCGATTTTCACCCGGTCAACGGAAAAGCGCTTTAAATAGGCAAGGGACGAGTAGCCCGTCCCGAAATCATCGATCGCCAACCCGATACCATTATCGCGAATCTGCCGGAGGTTTTCGATGACCGCGTCAACCTGTTCGATCATCATGCCTTCGGTGATTTCCAGCTCCAGACACGACGGATCCAGTCCGGAAGATTTCAAGATATTCAGAACCGAAGGCGCGAAATCCGGATGCTTCAGATCCGTCGGGGAAAGATTGACGCCGATGCGTCCCGTGAACTGTCCAGCCTTTTGCCATTCCCTGCATTGTTGAACGGCTTCCTTGAGAACCCAATCGGTGATCTGGCGCATCAGTCCACAGGTCTCGGCAATCGGTATGAATTGATCCGGGGGCACCATGTCCCCGTTTTTCTTTTTCCAGCGGATCAAGGCCTCGGCCCCGATGATCGTGCCTTTTTTGATGTCGGCCTGAGGCTGATAATGAATCGATAGTTCGTTATTGGCGATCGCGCCGCGTAATTCTTTTTCCATCCGCATCCGCGCCACAATTTTTTCATTCATCTCGCGATGAAAGAATTCATACCTGTCGCGGCCGTTGGATTTCGCCCTGTAGAGGGCAAGATCGGCATTCTTCATCAACCGGTTCGGATCGACGGCATCATCCGGATAAAGCGTGATACCGATACTGGTTCCGGTATGGATCGTTTGAGATTGAATGACCGCCGGCTCTTTAAGGGCTTCAACGATCCGGCCCGCCAGGCGGTGAACAAGCCGCTGATCGTTGACATTGGTCGCAATGATGGCAAATTCATCGCCGCCGAGCCGGGCGACCGTATCCGGTCCCCGGACACATTTCTTCAGACGCGCGGCAACCAGCTGGAGCAGTTGATCACCCGCGGGATGCCCCAGCGTGTCGTTGATATCCTTGAAGTGATCGAGATCGAGATAAAGCACCGCGATACTATGACCTCCACGTTCGGCCAAACGCAGGGCTTCATCTAGTTTTTCATGAAACAGTGTCCGGTTGGCAAGGCCGGTCAGGGGATCGTACTTTGCCAATGATTCGAGTTTCGCCTCGACTTGTTTGCGGTTCGAAATATCCCTGCAAATGACCACGAACAGCCTGGTTTCGTCGAAACTCGTCGCGTTCGCGGTCAGTTCCATGGGGAACTCAACCCCGTCCTTTCGGAGACCGAGAAGCTCCTTTCTGTAGCGTTCACGCCCGGGCAATTCTTTGCCCATATATGAATTCAGTGTTCCATCATTGCCGGCGATCAGGCTTTCAATGTTCTTCCCGATGCATTCGACCACGCTGATCCCGAATATTCCCTCGGCCGCATGGTTGAAAAGCTGGATTGTTCCTTGCCGATTGATGACCAGAATACCGTCGGCAACGCTGGTGACGATGGTTCGAAACCGCTTTTCGCTTTCTTCCGCGCGGCTCAGGGCCTGTTCAACTTCGTCGCGCGCGAGTTCACCATTCTCCGCTATCTCAGCGAGATACCGGCTTTGATTTTCGACCCGGTCCCGATAATCACTGGCTTCGGCCAATTTGGAGCTTATGTTTTCGACCTCGACCATGAGGTCGGCTTCGCTTTGGGTCAGCGCCGTTACGTCGGAAACCGCCGCGACGGCGCCGTTGAAACTGCCATCGTTATCGAACTGGGCGGTGGCGTTCAGGATAACATGGCGGACGTTCTGGTCCGTCAAACTCAGCGCAACGGCAAAATTCTGGACCCGCCCCTTCGATATCAATTCCCCGGCCAGGCGCTCCATCACGGTTCCGCGGCGTAGCACAGGCAGAAGGTCGGTAAAATGCCGCCCGACAATGTCATTCTGTTCCACGGCAAACAGCCGCATCAAAGCCGAGTTCACCTCGGCGATGCGCCAATGCTTGTCCAGCTTCAGCAGGGCGGCTGGTAACTCAACCTGCGTATCGGCAATTGCGGGAATCAAACGTGGCCTATTTCAAACTGTCCGTTCCTTAACTGAAGGAGCGGCGCTAAATACGGTTACACATGCCAAATCTGCGAAGAAAACGCGAAATTCCGCAAGCGATACAAATCATTTTAAATAATATCGTTTAATTTCTGAAACAGGTCTTAAGGTTTGGAAGAAAATACCGGTTACCGGCACAATGGTTGAAAGCCATTGATTATCAATTTCAGCAATAATTATAGCGGTTTAGGAGATTTCAAGCTCTTCGCCGGCTGTTTCGGATTGTTGTTGGCGCCGCCACATGGCGGCATATACGCCATTTTGCGCCAATAAATGGTCATGGGCGCCGCGTTCAACAATCCGTCCCTGGTCCAGGACCAGGATTTCATCCGCGTCGACCACCGTAGATAGTCGATGGGCGATGACCAGCGTGGTCCGGTCTTCGGAAACCTTTTTGAGGGCTGTCTGGATTTCACGTTCGGTGCGGGTATCGAGCGCGGATGTCGCTTCATCCAATAACAGGATTTTCGGCGCCTTCAATATGGTCCGGGCGATGGCGACCCGCTGCTTTTCGCCGCCGGAAAGTTTCAGCCCCCGTTCCCCGACCAGGGTTTCATAGCCATCCGGCGTCGAGATGATGAAGTCATGGATGGCGGCAAGCCGTGCGGCATTCTCTATTTCCGATTTATCCGCGTCGGTCCGTCCGTAGGCGATGTTGTAATAGATGGTGTCGTTGAACAGCACCGTATCCTGCGGGACGATACCGATGGCAGCACGAACGCTGGTTTGAGCCACGGTGCGCAAATCCTGACCATCGATCAGCACGGCGCCGCCATTGACGTCGTAGAACCGGAACAGCAGCCGTGAAATGGTCGATTTTCCCGCGCCCGAAGGGCCGACAATCGCGATCTTTTTTCCGGCCGGAACCTTGAAGCTCACGTTATGCAGAATGGGCCGGCGTGAATCATACCCGAACGAGACGTCCCGGAATTCGATTGAACCATCCGTAACCGACAACAGCGGCGCGTCGTCATTGTCCCTTATTTCCGCCGGGACGCCGAGCAGATGGAACATGGCTTCCATGTCGGTCAGGGATTGCTTGATCTCGCGATAGACGAATCCCAGGAAATTAAGCGGGATGTAAAGCTGGATCAGGTAAACGTTGACCAGTACGAAATCGCCGACGGTCATGGTGCCGTCGGTTACCCCGATTCCGGCCATGATCATGACGATGGTCAGCCCCAGCCCGACGATGGCCGCCTGTCCCACATTCAGCAGCGACAGGGTGGTTTTCGATTTCACCGCCGCGTATTCGTAGTTTTCCAGCGCCCGGTCGTAGCGGTTGGCTTCGAATTCCTCGTTGCCGAAATATTTTACCGTCTCGTAATTCAACAGGCTGTCGATGGCGCGGGTGTTGGCCCGTTGATCGGATTCGTTCATCCGCCGGCGATATTGCAACCGCCATTCGGTGACCATCATGGTGTAGACGATATAGCTGGCAATGGTCACGAAGGTGACCAGCGCGAACCAGATATTGAAGAGGGCCCAAAGAATCCCGCAAACCAGAAAAATTTCGAGAAACGTGGGCAGAATATTGAACA
>CALGIA010000328.1 GCA_937916005.1 uncultured Rhodospirillaceae bacterium | reverse complement strand
TAACGGCATCATCCACGAATGGACCTATATGCCGATCGCCGAGCTGAGCTTTTTCAGCATGGCGCCCGGCTTTACCCACAGCGACCGGGTCGACGGCATCAAGCGCGCCATGACCATATTGAATTCCACCGCCACCACCAGCGTGCTGGAAGAACACGGCGCGGCGCGCGATCTGATCCAGGCCTATCAGGACGTCCACCAATCCGGTGCGGCCAGTGTGCGCGCCAATCTGGTGTTCAGCCCGTCATGGGGTGGGGCTGCAAAGCCCGACTACGCCAAGGTGCTGGAAAGTTGGGGCGGATGGCTCGGCGGGCGCGGGCTGGGCGATGCCATGCTGCGGGTGTCGGGCATGTATACGGAATACGGGATTTCGCTGGAAAGCATGATGCGCGCGACATCGTCGCCCTATAACGGGTGGTCCGGGTTCAACTATGATTGCGGCGTGCCGCGCGACCGCATGAAGGAATTCATGCTGGAAGCCGCGCGCAATAAAATCCGCATCTGCACCATCACAATCGATTATCTCGACCTCTATGAAGAGGTGAACCGCGAGGTTCCCATCGGCGACATGCGCTGGGTGATCGGCCATCTCGATTGCGTTACCGAGGATCAGGCCAGACGTATCGCCGATTTGGGAATCGTCATGACGACCCACACCAACCGCTATATCTACAAGCAGTCCCACATCACGCGGGACGAGATCGGCGTCGAGAACGAGAACGACATCGTGCCCCTGCGCAGGCTGCTGGATGCGGGCATCAAATTCGGGCTCGCCACCGACAACGTGCCGACCACATTATTCTACCCGATCTGGCAGACCGTTTCGCGCTACAACATGCATATCGATGCGCCGGTCGGGCTCGACCAGCGGCTGACCCGCGAAGACGCGCTGCGCTCTGCGACCATGGGCGGCGCGTATCTGACGTTCGAAGAGGACGAGAAAGGCTCGATCGAGGACGGCAAGCTGGCCGATCTGGCGGTGCTGACCGACGATCCGCTGACCTGCGCTGAGATCGATCTCAAGGATATCAAGGCCGAAACCACTATCGTTGATGGCCGTATTGTATTTCAACGTGAAGATGGGCAACGGGAAGACGGCACATGACGGGTTCCATGAAAATCGAAGAGCTGGACACGCCGGTGCTGCTGGTCGATGCCGGCGCGCTGGAACGCAACATCGCCGCCATGCAAGACATCGCGGCCGCGACCGGGGTCGCCTACCGGCCCCATTCCAAAACCCACAAATCGTCGATCATCGCCAGTATGCAGCTCGATGCCGGGGCGGTCGGCGTGTGCTGCGCCAAGCTGGGCGAGGCGGAAATCATGGCGGCGTCCGGCATCCCCGATATCCTGATCACGTCCCAGGTGGTCGGCCGCAACAAGCTGGTGCGTCTGGTCCAGGCGGCCCAGAACGCCAACATCATGGTGGTGGCCGATAACGAGGATAATATTTCCGATCTTTCGTCGGCGGCCCAGACAGCCGGCAAACCCATGGATGTCCTGATCGAAGTCGATGTGGGGCAGGGCAGGTGCGGCGTGCCGCCCGGGCCCGAAGCCACCCGGCTGGCACGGTTGATCGGCGATACACGCTGGCTCCGGTTTCGCGGCCTGCAAGGCTATCAGGGGCTGATCCAGATGACCGCCGACTTCGACGACCGGGAGGCCCAGGTCAGGCTGGCGCTGGAAAAGCTGATGGAAACCGCCGATCATCTCAAGCGCAACAATATCGAAGTGGACATTCTTACCGGTGGCGGCAGCGGGTCGTCCATCATCGACACGGCGCTGGGCGGCTATACGGAACTTCAGCCCGGCAGCTACGTGTTCATGGATTCGCGCTACCGGTCGGCCCAGTGGCCGGGCGGCGCCGCGACCCCGTTTGAAAACTCCCTGACCATATTGGGCACGGTCATCAGCCGCCCGGCGACCGACCGGGCCATTGTGGATGTGGGCTACAAGGCGGCGTCATCCGATGGCGGCCCGATTGTGCCCCTGGGTTATGAAAACGCCGAATTCACCTTCGCGGGCGATGAACATGGCCAGCTTTTCTTCCCCGGCGGAACCTGCCCCCTGGCCCTGGGCGACAAGGTCACTTTCCTGCCGAGCCATTGCGACACCACGGTCAATCTTTATGACCGCTATATCGTCACCCGCGACGGCACTGTGGAAGACGTCTGGGAAATCTCGGCGCGCGGCCGGGTCCAGTGATTTAACCCCCGATCCGGAATTCCGGTTCGGCGTTGAATTTTTCGGCGATGAAATCGATATAGGCGCGCACTTTGGCCGATAGATGGCGAGCGTGCGGGTAGACGGCGAATACCTCAGTGGCAAAATCGGCGATTTCCGCGCGGTAGGCGGGCAGCACGGCTTTCAGCTGTCCGTCCTGGATTTCCCGCCCCACCATCCACACCGGCAACAGGGCGAGCCCTATCCCCGCGATCGCCGCCGAGGCGATACTTCCCGCGTTGTTCGAGGCGAAATTGCCGTCGATTTGAATTTCGTAACTTCCTTCGTTATCGGCGAAGCGCCAGACCACCTCGCCCGGAACGTGCCGGTAGCGCAAGCAGTTATGCAGGTCCAGCTCTTTCGGGTGCGCAGGTTCGCCATGGGCTTCCAGATAGGCGGGGCTGGCGCACAGCACCCGATGCATGGTGGCCAGCCTGCGGGCGACCATGCTGAGCTGCGGTCCGCCGCCGATCCGGATCGCAAGATCGGCGCCCTCCTCGATCAAATCCACATAGTGATCGGTGACGTTCAGCTCGATTGATATCGCCGGATACAGAGCCAGAAACTCGGCCATGCTGGGCACCACATAGCGTTGTCCGAAAACCACCGGGATATTCAGCTTCAGGGTCCCCTGGGGCGCGGTCCGCATGACGCCGACCGCTTCGTTGGCTTCCTCGATCTCGGTCAGGATGCGCCGGGTCCGTTGATAATAGATTGCGCCTGCCTCGGTCAGGCTCACCTTGCGGGTGGTGCGGTTCAGCAGCCGCGCGTCGAGCGATTTTTCCAGCGCGCCGATCTGGCGCGACACCGATGACGGCGCAAGCCCAAGCCTGCGTCCCGCCGCGCTGAAGCTGCCGTCTTCCACGACCCGGTTGAACAGGCGGATCCCCGCAATTGTGTCCATGGCTGTCCTATTGTTGCGTTTACCGCAAAGGTCATTGTTATTTTGATAGGATTATAATGTCAATAAGAAGGAATTATCTCCTATTCAACGGCGGAAACGCCAATGAATGAGGAGATGGACATGAATTCCCACAAAACAGACACCAGCGCCGCGGGCGCCGTCCGCATGGATCTGGTCAGGCGGAATGCCGAGACTCTACGAAGCGAACATGCCGCCATAATTTTTAAGGGCCTGTTCCGGCTGATCGGGCGCTTCTACGCCCGGCTGTCGACCCATGGCGCCCTGTTGAATGCGCCGGGCCGGTCGTCGCGGGGCTTGTTTTAGGAAGCGCGGACCTGTTATGCGGCGGTGGACGCGATCAATAGGTCGCGAAAGCCGCCGCGCCGCCGTGCTTGTCCAGGTGCCGGCCCACGGCGCGGCGGAACAGGGCCGGGTCTTCCAGGGACAGATAATGTCCGATGCCGTCGAGCACCCGGAATTCCGAGTCCGCAATCCCGTCGGCGATGGCCCGGCAGGATGTTTCCGGCGCGATGCGGTCGTCACCGCCCGCGATCACCAGAGTGGGCGCATCGATGGCGTCCAGATCACCCATCAGATCGGCGGTTCCCATCATGGCGACCAGCTGGCGGTAGCCCCGTTCCGGGATGCGGGTCATGATCTCCGTCACCGCCTGGGCACAGGTGTCATCGGCGGCTGCTCCCAGTAATCCGGGCGCGCGGGCTATCGCGAATCCGGCCATGCCGGTCTCATCGATGCCGTTGGTGCGGGCTTCATATCCCGCCAGACGGGTGGCTTCGTCGGCCATGCCGTAGCCGGTGATCGGGTGCAACAGGGTCATGGTCAGCGCCAGCCCGACCCGTTGCCGGCACAAGGCGGCGGCGATCGGCGCGCCGATGGAATGTCCGACGATGTGGGCCGACATCACGCCCCGAATGTCGAGCAGTGACGCCAGCGCGGCGGCGTAATCCTCGCAGGCCGGGCTGTCGGGCTGAAACGGATCGGACGCGCCATAGCCCGGCGCATCCCATGCGATGACCTGGTATTTATCGGCGAAATGGCCGAATTGCGGCGCCCATGATTCCGACGACCCGCCGGTGCCGTGGATCAGCACCAGCGCCACGCCGTCGCCTTTTTCGCGCCATGACAGACTCCGCCCGGCGATGGCGACCGACCGGGGGGCGGGGGCGGTCAAAGCCGTAGCTGCGTCACGTTCCGCTTTCATCGGTGATCATGGTGCCCAGCTTGAAGGCGCCATAGGTGGGCTTGTAGCTTTTCT
>CALGIA010000327.1 GCA_937916005.1 uncultured Rhodospirillaceae bacterium | reverse complement strand
CCCAATACCAATACCAACTCCCCCGGATCCAGGCCAGCAACGGCACCAGGGCGATGATGGGAATCGCCGCAAGATCCTGGAACAGCAGCAGGGAAAATGCCGCGCGCCCGTGCCGTGTCGTCATCTGGCGTTTCTCGGCAAGGGTCTGAATGGCCAACGCCGTCGACGACAGCGACAGCCCCGCGCCAATTACGAAGGCAGTTTGAAAGGATTGACCGCCGACAAAATACGACGCCGCCGAAATGGCCAGCGCGGTAATCAGGACCTGCGCCCCGCCGAGGCCGATCACCGCCTTGCGCAGGCTCCACAGCCGGGCCGGCTGAAGTTCCAGCCCGATGATGAAGAGCAGGAACACCACGCCCAACTCGGCGAAATGCAAAATGCTGTCCACATCGCTGATCAGGGAAAAGCCCCAGGGGCCGATCAGCATGCCCGCCAGCAGATAGCCAAGCACCGATCCCAGCCCCAGCCGTTTGGCCAACAGTACGGCCAGCACGGCGGCAGCCAGAAATATGGCGCTTTCGCCCAGCCAGCTCATCCAGGGGCTTCCAGATTGGGATTTCCGGATTTCACGAGTTGGAAAACCGCGACACATCCCGCACGGCGCCACGCGCCGCCGATGTGGTCAGTGCGGCATAGGCCTTGAGCGCGCTGGAAACCACGCGGGGACGCGGGCCCGGAGACCAGGCATCGCCGCCCCGCGACTCCATTGCGGCGCGGCGCTGCGCAATCGCCTCGTCATCGAGGGCCAGGTTGATTGTCCGGTTCGGGATATCGATTTCGATCGTATCGCCGGTTTCGATCAGCCCGATCGCGCCGCCCTCGGCGGCTTCGGGCGAGACATGACCGATCGACAGGCCGGACGTTCCGCCGGAAAACCGGCCGTCGGTGATCAAGGCGCAGTCCTTGCCGAGCCCCATGGATTTCAGATAGCTGGTCGGATACAGCATTTCCTGCATGCCGGGCCCGCCCTTGGGGCCTTCATAGCGGATGACCACAATGTCGCCCTTGGTGATTTCCTTGGCCAGGATTTTCGCCACCGCCGCTTCCTGGCTTTCGCAGATCACCGCCGGACCGGAAAATTTCAGGATGCTTTCATCGACGCCGGCGGTCTTCACGATGCAGCCATCGAGGGCGATGTTGCCATACAGCACGGCGAGCCCGCCATCCTTGGAAAATGCATGTTCAATGTCGCGGACGCAGCCGTTTTCCCGATCCACATCCACATCCACATAGCGCCGCGACTGGCTAAAGGCCTCGGTGGTGACAATGCCGCCCGGCGCGGCCATGTAGAACTCACGCACATCGTCCGAATTGCTGCGCCTTATATCCCAGGCATCCAGCTGATCGCCCATCGTGCCGCCCATCACCGTGGCGACATCGGTGTGGATCAACCCGCCCCGGTCGAGCTCGCCCAGGATCGCCATGATACCGCCGGCGCGGTGAATGTCTTCCAGATGCACATTGGCGACCGACGGCGCGACCTTGCACAGATTGGGCACCCGGCGCGACAGCCGGTCCATGTCGGCCATGGTGAAATCCACCTCACCCTCGGATGCGATGGCCAGCAGATGCAGCACCGTGTTGGTCGATCCGCCCATGGTGATGTCGAGGGACATGGCGTTCTCAAACGCTTCAAACGTCGCGATTCCGCGCGGCGTCGCCGTCAAATCGTCGTCCTGATACCAGCGCTTGCACAGATCCAGCACCAGGCGTCCCGCGCGCAGGAACAGGTCGCGGCGATCCGCGTGGGTCGCCAGCAGACTGCCGTTTCCGGGCAGCGCCAGCCCCAGCGCCTCGGCCAGGCAATTCATGGAATTGGCCGTGAACATGCCAGAGCACGACCCGCAGGTCGGGCACGCGGACCGTTCATATTCCAGCGCCAGCTCATCGGAGACTTCCGGGTTGGCGGCCTCGATCATGGCGTCGATCAGATCGATCTTGCGTTCGACCCCGTCGATCAAGATCTTGCCTGCCTCCATGGGCCCGCCGGACACGAAGACCGCCGGGATATTGAGCCGCATGGCGGCCATCAGCATGCCCGGCGTGATCTTGTCGCAGTTGGAGATGCAGACCAGCGCATCGGCGCAGTGGGCGTTGGCCATATACTCGACGGAATCGGCGATGATTTCCCGCGACGGCAGGGAATACAGCATGCCGTCATGGCCCATGGCGATACCGTCATCCACGGCGATTGTGTTGAATTCCTTGGCGACGCCGCCATTGGCCTCGATCTCCCGGGCCACCATCTGGCCGAGATCCTTGAGATGCACATGGCCAGGCACGAACTGGGTAAAGGAATTGGCGATGGCGATGATCGGCTTGCCGAAATCCTCATCGGTCATGCCGGTGGCGCGCCACAGACCGCGCGCGCCGGCCATGTTGCGGCCATGGGTGGAAGTTCTGGAACGATATGGAGGCATATGACGGCTTTCCGAAACAGTGATGATGAGCTTGTTAGGCCGGAAAGTAGCTCCCTTGGCGCGGAAATCCTAGTCGTCAAACACGATCAGCAAATCCTTGGCGCCGACCTGGTCATCGACGCTGACGATAACCTCCGCAATCACGCCATCCCGTTCGGCATTGATTCCGGTTTCCATCTTCATGGCCTCGATGGACAACAGGCGGTCGCCGCGCATCACTTTCTGCCCGACCTGAACCGCGACGCCGGCGATCAGCCCCGGCATGGGAGCACCCACATGGTTGGGATTGTCCGGGTCGGCCACGCGATTGACCGGACGGGTCGATTCCAGCGAGAAATCCTCAATCTTGATGGATCGGGGCTGGCCGTTCAGCTCAAAAAACACCGTTCTTGTGCCGTCATCCCTGGCGTCGCCCAGGGCCAGCAGACGAACCGCGAGGCTTTTGCCCCGTTCCATGTGGATGGCGATTTCATCGCCCGGCTCCATGCCATGGAAATAGACCCGGGTCGGCACCTGGCTGATATCGCCATAAGTCCTGAGATGGGCCGCATAATCGGCAAAGACCTGCGGATACATCAGATAGGACGCGAGTTCCCGGTCGCTGATCTTGCGCCCAACCTTGCCTTCGGCCTCAATTCTGGCGGCATCCAGATCCGTGGCTTCCATCACCGAGCCCGGCCGCACGGTCAACGGCTTTTCACCCTTGAGAATCTTGTCCTGCAGGGATTTGGGGAAACCGCCATAAGGCTGACCCAGTTCCCCCCGGAAGAACTGGCTCACGGATTCCGGAAAGGCGATTTCCTTGCCGGGGTCCAGAACTTCTTCCGGCGTGATGCCGCTGGTGGTCATCAACAGGGTCAAATCGCCGACCACCTTGGATATGGGCGTCACCTTGATCACATCGCCGAACATCTGGTTGACCACCGCGTAGGTCTTGGCGACTTCCGGCCAGCGCCGGTCGATCCCCATGGAACGCGCCTGCTGCCGCAGATTGGTATATTGGCCGCCCGGAATTTCATGGGAATAGACATTAGAATCGCCGGACCTAAAATTGGCCTCAAATCCCCCATAGATGGTCCGCACATGTTCCCAATAGGTGGAAATCCGGCCCAGGGCGGCGCTGTCGAGCCCGGTATCGCGGTCGGTATTTTTCAGCGCCTCGACCAACCCGCCCAGATTGGGCTGGGAGGTCAGGCCGCTCATGGAATCGACGGCCGCATCGACCGCATCGGCGCCGGCTTCGATTGCGGCCAGGACGCTGGCCGCTGAAATGCCGCTGGTATCATGGGTATGGAAATGGATCGGCAGGCCGGTTTCCTCTTTCAGCGCCTTGACCAGCATGCGCGCGGCTGCCGGCTTGCAGACCCCGGCCATGTCCTTGATGCACAGAATATGGGCGCCGGCGTCTTTCAGTTCGCGCGCGATATTCACATAATATTTGAGATCATACTTGGTCCGCGCCGGGTCCGAAATATCGCCGGTGTAGCAGATTGCCGCCTCGCACAGCCGGTCGGTTTCAAGCACCGCATCGATGGTGACCCGCATGTTATCGACCCAGTTCAGCGCATCGAACACGCGGAACACATCCATGCCCGCATCGGCGCATTGCCGCACGAAAAATTTGATCACGTTGTCGGGATAGTTGGTGTAACCGACGCCATTGGCCGAGCGCAGCAGCATCTGGGTCAAAAGATTGGGCATCAGGCGGCGCAGTTCGGCCAGTCGGTCCCACGGGCATTCGTTCAAAAACCGCATGGCCACGTCGAAGGTCGCGCCGCCCCAGCATTCCATGGAAAACATGTCCGGCAGAAGATGGGCGTAGCTCGGCGCGATATCGGTGAGATCCCGGGTCCGGACCCGGGTCGCCAGCAGCGACTGGTGGGCGTCCCGCATGGTGGTGTCGGTCACCAGCACCCGCTTCTGGTCGAGCATCCACTGGGCGAACTTCACCGGACCCAACTCATCGAGCAACTGCTTCGTGCCCGGCGTCACCGGCTCGTCGGCGGGGAAAACCGGCGCGCGGGGCGTCACCGCATAGGCCGGCAGCGGATGGTCCTTGACCTCCTTGTTGCCGTTGACGATGACGTTGCCGACGAAGCTCAAAAGCCTTGTTGCGCGGTCACGGCGCACCGGGAAACGAAACAATTCCGGGGTCTCGTCGATGAAGTTGGTGGTGTAATCGGCGGCCAGAAATTTCGGATGATTGACCAGGCTTTCCAGAAACCGCAAATTGGTCGTCACGCCCCGAATGCGGAATTCACGCAGCGCCCGGTCCATCCGCCTTGCCGCGCCCTTGTCGTCGGGCGCCCAGGCGGTGACCTTGACCAGCAGGGAATCGTAATAGCGCGTGATCAACGCGCCGGTGAAGGCGGTGCCGGCGTCAAGCCGGATCCCGAACCCGGCCGCGCTGCGATAGGCCGTCAGACGCCCGAAATCGGGGGTAAAACTGTTTTCCGGGTCTTCCGTCGTGACCCGGCACTGAATGGCGTGTCCATACAGCCGGATATCCTGCTGGGCCGG
>CALGIA010000326.1 GCA_937916005.1 uncultured Rhodospirillaceae bacterium | reverse complement strand
GTCTCGGCGGCTATTCCGGCCTCGCCATGATCGGCACGCCCGCCACAATCGCCGACGAGATGGAGGAATGGCTGATGACCGAAGCCAGCGACGGGTTCACCATCATGTTTCCCAACCTTCCCGCCGGGCTCGATGATTTCGTCGACCAGGTCGTGCCCGAACTGCAACGCCGCGGCATCTTCCGGACCGAGTATGAAGGCAAGACCCTGCGCGAAAATCTCGGCCTGCCGAGGCCGCAAAACCAGTTTTTCAAATGATATAGGCAGCCCCAACGAAAACGGCGGCCTCCCTGTCAGGGGAGACCGCCGTGTCGTGTCGTTTGTTCGGAAAGTTACGCGGCCTTGATATCGTTCAGGAAGCTGTCCACTTCGCTTCGCAGCACGCTGGACAGTTTGGTCAGTTCGCCGGCGGCCTGGAGCACTTCACTGGAATGCCTGCCGGTGTCCTTGACCGCATCATTGACTTCCAGAATGCTGGCCGAAACCTCCTGGGTGCCGCTTGCCACCTGTTCGGTATTGACCGCGATTTCCTTGGTCGCGGCGCCTTGCTGTTCGTCCGCTGTCTTCGCGACGGCTTCCACCTTGGCCTGGGCGATCTCGAACTCGTCCAGGATGGATTTAAACTCGGCCCACTTTTTGACATTGGCCGGGTTGGTCCAATTGCTGGAAAGCTGGTCCATCCTGGCCCGGGAATGTTTGATGCCATTCCAGACAGCGGCTCTATCGGCCTTGAACGACTGGTTTCCGGTAATCATTCGGCACCCGGAGATTCACGATCCGGGTGTTGCGGTCCGAAATCGCTGAAATCTCAAAGAGGGTCACACCCACCAGGGTCGCCATCAGCACGACCATGGCGCCGAAGCCCAAATTCAGTCTGGCGCGAATTTTCAGTGATGTCAGCGTGCTCATCAGCCCGCGAACCGGCATCGGCCGGGTCGCTGTCGGTTACGGAAATCTCGGAATCATCGGTTGCGGGAATTCCGGTGTTCCCGGAAATTTTGTCTGATTGTGACATTGCAAATCCTCTGGAACTTTTCAATTCTCGGAAATCGATGTTTCAAATATCAGACATGAAACGGAAATTCGGCGTTCGATGTCAATACAATCAGTCCGGAAAAAAGTATTCGATGCGACATATCCTGTTACAAACCAAAATCTTTCGAAAAATGATTTATTAATGATTAAAACCGGGCAAAGTAATAGTGTCGATTAGCCAATATGCCGTACCTGAAAACTGGACTAAAGATGCAGGTCCGTCTATCGTCCGAGCCCATTGACCGGGTGTTTCGGTCGTTTTCCCTGCAACACCCGGGCGATGTCCTCGGCTGCGACGCGGGCGATCGTATCCAGGCATTCGACGGTTGAGCCCGCCATGTGGGGCGTCAAGATGATGTTGGGCGCATCGAAAATGGCGCTTGACGGGTCCGGCGGCTCGCCCTCCAGAACATCCAGCGCCGCGCCGCCCAGCCTGCCCCGTTTCAACGCCGCGGCCAGCGCGGTTTCATCGACCAGAGGCCCGCGCGCCGCGTTGATCAGGTAGGCGCCCTTTTTCATTTTGGAAATCGATTTCTGATTGATTATGTGATGGGTCGCCGGAATGTGAGGCGCGTGCAGCGAGATGAAATCGGAGCCCGCCAGCAGGGCGTCCAGGCTCGACGGTTTGGCGCCCCGGGCGCGGATTTCCGCCGCCGTTAAAGCCGGGTCATGGGCGCGGATATTCATGCCGATGGCCGTCGCAATTCCGGCGACCCGCCGGCCGATCTGGCCCAGCCCGATCAACCCCAGGGTCTTGCCCCGGAGTTCGCCGCCGGTATGGCGCGCCTCGCCCCAGACCCGCTCGGTGCGCACCCGGGCGGCGCTTTCCGGCAGGCGGCGCGCCAGGCTGATCATCAGGGCGATCACCATCTCGGTCACCGCATCCGCATTGGCGCCGGGCGCATTGGTCACCAGTACGCCGCGTTCTGTACAGGCATCCACGTCAACCTGGTCGACGCCCGCGCCATGAACCGCGACCACGCGCAGATCGGGCAGTTGGTCGAGCAATGTGCGGGTTACATATCCGGGCCGCAGCAGCATTCCCGCCGCGCCCTTAAGCAGGCCGGCGAAGTGCGTTTCCTCAGTCGGGCTCAACGGGCTGAATGGCAGGGGTACGACCCGCAGGGGGGCAACCCCCTTGACCGCCAGGCGGACGGGCGCGAGCGCGACGGGGAAATCATCCGTCGCCGTCACCGCCACCCATTTTTTCGAAGACGCCATTTTGCCGATCCTGTCCTTAATTAGCACACCAGGATCGTCTCATTCATGGCCGGGTGGAACAATGTGATAGTTGGATTCCTGAACCCGTCCCGTTTAGAATTGGGACAGGTTTCATAATCGGAGGAAATTTTCCAATGGCCGATACAACGGAAATCGCGAAAGACATTGCCGTCGACGCGGAAATGTTGCGCGAGGAAGTTAAAAACAAATACCGGGAGGTCGCCATCGACCCCCACGGCGAATTTCATTTTCATACGGGACGGCCCCTGGCGGAACGGCTAGGGTATGACTCCAAAATCGTCGATCCCATGCCCGATGAAGCGGTCGAAAGCTTTGCCGGGGTCGCCAACCCGTTTTCACTGCGGCCGCTGGTGCGGGGCGAAACGGTGGTCGATGCGGGTTCGGGCGGCGGGTTCGATTGCTTTGTCGCGGCCGATCTGGTGGGGCCGGGTGGCCAGGTCATCGGCGTCGACATGACCAAGGAAATGCTGTCCAGATCCCGCGCCACGGCGTCCCGGATGGGGCTCGGCCAGGTCGAATTCCGCGAAGGCCTGCTGGAAGCCATGCCGATCAGGGACAATGCGGCCGATGTTGTGATCAGCAACGGCGTGTTCAATCTGTGCGCCGACAAGAAGGGCGTGTTCGGCGAAGTTATGCGGGTGTTGCGCCCGGGCGGACATCTCCAATTCGCCGATATCGCCAACGGCAAGCCGGTGCCGGAGGCCGCCATCCGCAACATTGATTTATGGACTGCGTGAATTGCCGGTGGCCTGCCGTGTGCGGGCTGGAAAAAGATGCTGGAAAATTGCGGCTTCGTCGATGTGGAAATCGGACCCGGAATCGATACTTTCGGCGGCGCGGGCGGCGAGCCCAACGCCCGGGCCTTTGACGTAAAGGGCCATGCGTTCCTGGCCCGCAAACCGGGGTAATATTTCGATTTCCGGCTCACCTGTCGTTGGACCGGGGGGACATTGCTGATAAGTTGCCGCCATGACCGACCACACTGGAATTTTCCCGTCGCAGGCCATTCGGGAGTTGATCGACCAGGGCGCAATCACGGCGTCCGTCCCGATCAACGGCGAAATGGTTCAGCCGGCGAGCCTGGATTTGCGCCTCGGCGCGACGGCCTATCGGGTACAGGCGAGTTTCCTGCCCGGCCCCGAGACGACCGTCGAGGAAAAAATCCGCCAGTTCGGCATGCACGCGGTGGATTTGACCAATGGCGCGGTACTGGAGAAGGACTGCGTCTATGTGGTGCCCCTGCTGGAATCGCTTGCCCTGCCGGACGGGATTTCCGCCTTCGCCAACCCGAAAAGCTCGACCGGTCGGCTCGACGTCTTCACCCGGCTGATCAGCGATTACGGCACACGGTTCGATCTGGTCCGGGAAGGTTATGCCGGGCCGCTCTATGCCGAAGTGTCGCCGCGCGCGTTTTCGATTTTCGTGCGCATGGGCGCCACATTGACCCAGCTTCGCCTGCGCCGTGGCCAGGCCGCCATCGACGCCGACGCGCTGTGGCGTCTCCATGAGGAATTCGGGCTGGTGGATTGCGAGCTCGACCGGGGCGAGGTGCGCGAACACGCCTCGATCAGCCTGAAGCTCGATCTCGGCGGCGATGCCCAATCGGGCCTGATGGGATATCGCGCCAAGAAGCACACCGCCGTGGTCGATCTGGGAATGATCGACTATTACGATCCACTGGATTTCTGGGAACCGATCCTTGCCACGGGCAAAGGCATCATCCTCAACCCGGATGATTTTTATATCCTGGCGACCCGGGAAGCGATCACCGTCCCGCCGGATCATGCCGCCGAAATGATCGCCTATGACACGTTGGTGGGTGAATTCCGGGTTCACTATGCAGGTTTTTTCGATCCCGGCTTCGGCTATGATCCAAGTGGAAATGCCGGTGGCAGCCGGGGCGTGCTTGAGGTGCGATCCCATGACGTGCCGTTTCTGCTGGAACACGAACAGATCGTCGGAAGGCTGCAATATGAACGCCTTACCGCCACCCCGGACCGGCTGTACGGCATGGATATCGGGTCATCTTATCAGGGACAGGGGCTGAAACTGGCAAAGCAGTTCCGCAAATATTCCTGATGTCCCGCCGGGCCTTAATGATGCTCGTCTTACTGCCCTTGCTGCTGGGGGCGGCGGGACACCAGCCCCCGACACCGGACTCCCTGCGGCTCGACTACGTCGTCAAGCGCAATGGCGACGTGATCGGCAGCCATGTGATTACCTTCAGGCGCGACAACGGCGCGCTGCTGGTCGATACGCACGTAAAGGTCGAGGTGCGCATGATGTTCATGACCGTCTACAAGTACGAAAAATCCTCGCGCGAAACATGGCGTGGCGGGCGCATTGCAGCCTACCGGGCAGAAACCAATGACAATGGTAACCCGATCAAGGGCCGGGTAACCCTGGGGCCCAAAGGGCTGATCGCAGAGGGGCCGAAAGGCAAAACCATCGCGCCGCCCGGCGCCATGATTTCCGGCTATTGGAACATGGCGACTGTCAAACAGACCGAACTGATCGACTCGGAAAACGCCACCCTGGCGCCCATCAAGGTGCTGGGCGGTGAGGCGGTGCGCATCGCCATGGGCGGCCGGCAATACGACACGCGCCATTTCCGCATCACCGGCGACCTGGCGCGGGAGCTGTGGTATGGCGCCGACGGCCTGCTGGTAAAAATGCGCGCCATCGGCTCGGACGGCTCCATCATCGATACGGACCGGAAATAGACAGCAAAAACCCCCGCCGGAACGAGGGTTTCTGCTGTCTTCAGAACGCCAGACTATCCGGCGAGCACTTTCTTGAGGGAGTCCTCGAAAGCTTCGTCGTTCCAGCCGAACGGGCCCTTGTCGCCCGCATAGGCGATCTTGCCGTCCGCATCGATCAGAAACTGCCGCATGGGCAAGCCCACATAGTTCTTGTCGATATCATTGTCGATGCTGTCGATCAGCATGGGCATATGAAGATCGAGCGCAATCTGGCAGGCCGAGGCGACCTCGGTCCGCGAGTCGTCCGTGGTGGGTTCAGGGACCAGGATGTCATCAATCAGATTGTTGGGCACCTGCCAGCCGTTGGCCGGATGCGCTTCACGGATATAGATGATGTAGAACTGAACCCGGTCTTTGTACGTGGCGTAGAGTTCGTTAAGGCGCACGGCCTTGTTACGAAACGGGGGTCACGTATAGGAGCCGAAGGCGATGGCGACCGGCTTGCCGCGAAGATCGGACAGCCGGATCTTTTCACCCGTACGTTTCCGATTGTCGCCCAGCACATCGGCGACAAAATCCGGCGCTACCGACCCGACTTTCGGCACGATGGCTTCGCGGGCTTTTTCCGTGGCCATATGGGCATCGAACTGCTCTTCGCTGATATCGGAAATATCAATCCACAGCTGACGCCGGGTCGCCATATCCATGGCGCCGTATTCTTCAAGGGTGACCGGACTGGTCTTGACAGTATCTGGCATTTTTATCGCTCCTCATTATTCACGGCGAAATTGGGCTTACCGGCGACAGGCTAGCAACAGTACCCAGCCCTGTGAAGTCACATCACGGTGTATCGGAACGGGTCTGCCCATCGATCCAGGCGAGGAATTCCTGATTTCCGCCGTCGATGGAAAGACTGACCACGCAGGGACAGTCATATGAATGGATATCCCTGATTTTCTCGGTCAGGGCGGGAACCAGATCGCTGCGGGTTTTGGCGATCAGGACAATTTCCGCATCCTCCTGAATTTTGCCCTGCCAGCGATAGACCGACCGCATGGCTCCCATGATGTTCACACAGGCCGCCAGCTGTTCGTCGACCAACGCCCGCGCGATTGCAATCGCTTCGTCATCATTCGGGGCGGTCATATAGACCAGACATTGGGACATGATCTTGCTCCGGTGGCTTTGACGGGAAAGGGTATTGGTCTAGGATTACTCAAAATCGTGAGTCAAACAAGAAAACGGAAACACGCCATGGCATTGAGCAAAAACGTTGAAAAACTGATTGCGCTGTCCGCGCCGCTCTGGGCGGGCGAGGCCGAAGTGGTCCGGACCTATTGGGATTCGCCCGTGCGCGACCTGGCGGCGGATCTGGCCTGGTTGCGGCGTCAGGCGAGCAAGGAGTTCAACGGCTCGGGCATCGGCGAACACAAGAACATGGGCGTGTTCATGGGACCCCTGACCCGGCTGCAGGAAGCGTTCCCGAAAATCGATTCCGGCGTGTCCCGCAAGGAAGTGCTGGGCGTCATCGAGATGCTGCATGACGAGTTCACCCATTACTGCGCCTTCGCCGACACCTATGACGCCATCAGGGACGATGGGACGCCACCCCTCGACCCGCACACAATCGAAACCTGGGAAGAAGATCAGGCGCTGACCCGGCTGCGCCATGCCCACAATGCGGACCACGGCGCGCTCGGTGTCCGCGCCAGCAAATTCACCGAAGGCGGCTACTGCACATTATTCCGGGAAGGCATGCGTCTGAAAGAACGTAGCGGAACGGATAAGCTGATCGCCGAATGCTGCGCGAAAATCTATGAAGACGAATTCCAACATATGCTGGCCGGTATTCTCGGGCTCGACGAAGAAAACTGGTCCGATGCGGATTTTGAAAAAATGGGCGAGCTCGTTGTCGCCCAGCTACGCCAGCGCATATTGATGCGCAATGCGGAGTTCAGTTTTCCTTTGAGTAATGACAGAATTCAGGCAATCTATGATGGCGATATCGAACCGGAACCGTTCGATTACAAAAACGCCGAAAAGGTGCTCGCCTAGGAATTAGTATCCGCGTGGTGCGAAAAAGGGATTGGCAAAGTCTTTTGGGAGACGACAATGCCGGCACACGCAGATCCGACGACTTCATATGCGGCGACCCGGACGGAACACGCCCGGCCCACTTCGGTCCAGATGAGCTGGCTCCGGCGCGGTCTGGATCAGCCCGGCGGCAAGCTGCCCCTGTTCGATGAATACGGCCAGAAAATCCACGAACGCACGATCCGAAGCTGCATCACACAGGGCTGGGCCGAAACCTGGTTCGACAACCCGATCAAGCCCGACTGGCTGGTCTGCAAGCTGACCGACGCGGGACGCCGGTTCGCGGAATAAAAGCCCTACAGGATAATGCTGACCGAGCCGAGACCGCCGAGTTCTTCGGAATCCATGATCGCCTGGCGCTCGGCGATGCGCAGCCCGTTGCCGGTGACTTTCAGGCGGTGTTCGTAATGGCCCACATAGACGCCGGTCCGCGCGTCGCGCCGAAAGCGATAGACCACGAAATTGGCCGCCATATCGATAAAGTCGCCGTCCCGCCCGGTGATCCGCACATTGCTGATCATTCGCCGTGTCCGTGACCGCGGGCTTTCCGCGTGGGCTTCCGGGCTGTGCAGCCTTTTGATGCGGCCCCGGATGCGCTCCATGTTGTCGGCGATAGTGAACAAGGTGGTGCGGTGATCGCTGTCCGGCGCGTCGTTGGACGGAATGCGGTAGGTCGCATCCTCGGTCAGGAGTTCGAGCCAGTCGTCGAGCCGCCAGGCATCCAGCAGCATGGCCTCGTGATAGAGGAAATCCTCGATTTGCTCGCGGGTCACATTTGCGGCGCTCATGACGCGACCCCTTCGGCGGTCATGCGCTTGTTCCATTCGCGCCAGAAGGCGCGCAGATGCAGCTCATCCGTATTGAGCTGGTCGCCGTCCTTGTTCATGCCGCGGGATATTTCCGACCACCGGACTTCCTTCCAGGTGGCGAGTCCCTGCTGCACCATCTCCAGCACTTCCACGTCGTCGGGCGTCGCCAGCCCGCCGGGGCCGTAAAATGTCAGGAAACTGTCGAGCCGGCGCGCGCGCGAGGTCTCGGTTTCCTCTTGCGGGCCCAGCGCCCAGGCCGTCACCTTCATCTGGTTGGCCGCCGTTGGCCAGAACGTGCGCACCGTCACCGCCGACCCGTCATTGATCACCAGATTGGGAAACACGATCAGATTGCGGTTGGTGTCGGCAACCCGGTGGCCGCGTTCCTTGCCCAGGCGGTCTTCGAGCTCGGCGCGGATGGTTTCGATCTCCGCCTTGGAGTCCTCGCCATAGATGGGGATCCAGGCCGCATAGGGCCGGCCCCGGAAATTCACGTTGTCGACCACCGCATGGCCATTGCCGAGCGCCCTGCCGATCCCCGGCTTGGGCATGATCAACCCCTTGGGGATGCGCACATCGACGCCTGAATCATGCATGAATTCCAGATAGCTGGCATGGGTCGCCGCCAGGTGATAATCGTCGAAACTGTTTTCGACCAGCAGCTTCCAATTGGCCTGGATGTCGTATTCCTGGGTGCCGGTGATGATATCCATCGTGCCGGACGGCGATTGATCGACCACCAGATCGATATATTCCCTGGCCCCGGCGAGATAATCTTCCAGCGGTTCGGCGTCCGCGTTGAAATTTATGAACCAGAAGCCCCGGTACTGTTCCAACCGGGGCGGTTCCGCCAGCGGGAAATCCGCCCGGTCGAAATTGTCGCCATAGGATTCCTTGGCCGGCACCACGGCCAGCTTGCCGTCGATATTGAACCCCCAGCCGTGATAGGGGCAGACGAAACGATTCCGGTTGCCGCTTCGTTCGCGGCATACCGTGGCGCCCCGATGGCGGCAGGTGTTGAGATAGCAGCGAAAATCACCCGCATTGTCGCGCGCCAGAATGACCGGCCGCCCGGCCACCATGCGGGTCTGGAAATCACCGGGTATGCGCACTTCGGAATCATGGCCGGCATAAATCCAGCATGTCTCGAAGATGGCCTTGTGTTCGCGGGCCAGAATTTCGGGCTCAACCAGCACCGACCGGTTGAGCTGGAAGCGCTCCCGCTCGGGCTCGTCAATGATATAGGGGCCGTCTGTCATCTGTTTTTCTCCATTGCGCCATGATGCCGGAACAGCCCGCCCGGGTCCATGTCGCCCACGGGACCCTGCCATGGGCAAAATACCGCAGCTTGTTCTATAACGCTTCGGGCGGATGGGATATAACCCCTTCGTCCCGCTACGAAAAGGGCGCGGCGCGTCCAGAAGGAACTAATTTGCCACCGAGTGCCGAAAACCGCGTCGGGCCCTTATTCGTGCTCGCCATGGTCGCGATCACCATGATGGGACCGCTGGCGATCCATGCCTTTATCCCCGCCCTGCCCATCGTGCAGCGGAATTTCGCCATCGATGCGGCCACCGCCCAGTTCATGCTCAGCATTACCCTGTTCGCCATGGCCGGGGCGACGCTATTTTATGGCCCCTTGTCGGACCGCTATGGACGGCGGCCGGTCCTGCTGGTGGGGCTTGGGCTGTTTCTGGTCGGTACCCTGGGCTGCGTGCTGGCCGATGACGTGACAACCCTGATCGGCGGGCGCTTTGTCCAGGCCGGCGGGGCGGCCTGCGGGCTGGTCCTGGCCCGCGCCATGGTGCGCGATGTCTATGGCGATGACCGGCTGGTCAAGATGATGGCCTATCTCACCATGGCCTATGTGGTGGGGCCCATGCTGGCGCCCGCCATCGGCGGCGCGCTGATCGATACCCTCGGCTGGCGGTCGATCTTCCAGGCCGGGCTTGTGGTCGGCGGACTGATCGTCATCCTGACCCTGTTTGTGATCCACGAAACGGCTCCCAATATCGGCAAGCGCAGCGGCGGGATCGTCGTGCTGCAAGGTTATGGCCGGCTTGCCCGCATGCCGAAATTCATGGGCTATGTCTTTCACTGCGGCTTTATTTCGGCCTCGTTCTTCTCCTTCATCTCGGCGGCGGCATTTCTGATGTCGGGAGTCCTGCACCGTCCGGCGGCCGAATACGGTCTCTGGTTCATCACCTTCCCGGCCTGCTACATGGCGGGCAATTTCGTGGCCAGCCGGCTGACCACCCGGTATTCCATCGACAGGATGGTCATGGTCGGCGCGGCCATCGGCTTCTTCGTATCGGCCGGTTTCGTGATCTGGGTCATGGTCGCGCCCCTGCATATCGCCATGCTGTTCCTGCCCTGCGCGCTGGCCAGCCTGGGCCAGGGCCTGTCCATGCCGAACGCCCAGTCGGGGGCCATCAGCGTCGATCCGGAACTGACCGGCACGGCATCGGGCGTCGTGATGTTCGTCCAGCTTTTTCTGGGCGCGGTCGGCACCCAGCTGATGGGGTTTGTCGCCGACGACACGGCGCTTCCCATGGCGCTGCTCTATTGCGGATTTCTTTTCCTCGCCCTGGTCTGCGCGATCATTCCGGTCCTGCCCTGGAAGTCCAGCTCTCCGGCGAAGGCGTAACCAGCCATGGCGCGGGACGCAAAAGAAGGCGATCCGGGCTGGGTGTTTCTGGCCACCCTGCTGGCCGTCACCCTGACCGGCCCCATGGCGATCCACATGTTCCTGCCGGCAATCCCGGCGGTGGGAAAAGCCTTCAACGTATCCCAACCGACCGCCCAATCGGCGTTCAGCATCGCCCTGTTCACCATGGCATTTGCGACCCTGATCTTCGGCTCCCTGTCCGACCGGTTCGGCCGCCGGCCGGTGCTGCTGGCCGGGCTCACCCTGTTCACCCTGGGCGCGGCCATCGGAACCTACGCGCCCGATATCCCCACCCTGCTGGCCGGGCGTTTTCTGCAGGGCGCGGGGGCGGCCTGCGGCGTGGTGCTGGCGCGCGCCATCCTGCGCGATGTCTATGGGGTCGACCGGCTGGTCAAGGCGATCGCCTATCTGACCGCCGCCTATGTGCTGGGTCCCATGTTCGCACCGATCCTGGGCGGCGCATTGATAGACGCCTTTGACTGGCGCGCCGAGTTCGTCTTCGGCGCCGTCGCCGGGGCGGCGCTGACGGCCATCGCCATTTTCTTCATGCCGGAAACCCATAAAAGTCGCGGCCGGACCGTGGGCGCGGGAACCCTGCTCATGGGGTATCGCCGGCTGCTGGGCTCGCTCCGGTTCTGCGGTTTCGCCTTCCAGCCGGGATTCGCGTCCGCGGCGTTCTTCGCCCATGCCTCGGCGGCGTCATTTCTGATCACCAACACGCTGGGCTATTCGGCGTCGGAATTCGCGCTGTATTTCCTGTTCTTTCCGGCCGGTTTCATGCTGGGCAATGTGATCGCGGGACGGATCAGCCACCGGGTCGCGCCGGAACACATGATCGTGCTGGGCTGTTCCATCGCCTTCGCCTCAATGGTCGTGATGGCCGTCCTGCTGATCACGGGCCCCATGACGGCCCTGGTCCTGACGATCCCCGGCGGCATTCACACCTTCGGCCAGGGGCTGAGCCAGCCCAACTCCAACACGGGCGCCATCGCCACCGCCCCCGAACTGGCCGGCACCGCATCGGGCATCGTGGTCTTCCTGCAATTCTTTCTCGGCGCGGTCACGTCCCAGCTGGTCGGATACCTTGCGGACGGTACGCCCACCCCCATGCTGATCGTGGTCGGGACCGTATCGTTCCTGTCCCTGGCCATCGGCTCAATCCCGCTGATTTTGAAGATCAGGGCGGGCCGTTAGCCCTCCTCCACCACAGCCGTCGCCTCTATTTCCACCTTGGCGCGGTCTTCCATCAGGGCGACCACCTGTACTGCCGCCATGACGGGGTAGTTACGGCCGATCACGTCGCGATAGGCCTCGCCGACGCCTTTCAGATTGCCGAGATATTCCTGCTTGTCGGTGAAATACATGGTCAGGCGCACCAGATGTTCCGGCCCCGCCCCGCCTTCTTTCAGCACGGCGCAGATATTTTCCAGCGCCTTTCGGAACTGGCCGGCGAAATCGTCGGTCTCGAATTCCTCATTCTCGTTCCAGCCGATCATGCCGGCGACAAAAACCATCCGGCCCGACGCCGCGATGCCGTTGGAGTAGCCCTTGGGCCGGGGCCAGCCCGGCGGGTTCAGCATGTCCATGTGGCAACTCCCTCACGTCTTGATATCCGGAAAATATTGCTTTAAGTTTAAAATATATAGGTCTTAAGCGTCCAGTCCCTTTATGAGGCGCGGCACTGAGGGAAATCCGCAAATGTCCGACATATTCGAGAAACCCGAAACCGGCCTGATCGGGGGCGCACCGCTGCGGGGCCGCCACGCCGTGGTGACCGGCGCGACCCGGGGGATCGGCTGGGAAATCGCACAAACCCTGGCAAGGCTGGGCGCGACAATCACCCTGATGGGCCGCGATGAGGCGTTGCTGGCAAGCCGGGTTCAGGAGCTGGGCGAAAACCACGACGCCGTGACCTGCGATGTGGCCGACGATTCCTCCGTCCATAAGGCGTTTACCGCTGCCATCGACGCCAGAGGCCCGGTTCACATCCTGATCAACAATGCGGGCATCGGGGCCAGCGCGCCGTTCCACCGCATGGATGACGCGCACTGGAATTCCATCATCAACACCAATCTCAACGGCACGTTCCACTGCACCCGCCGGGTCTACCCCGCCATGCGCGACGCCGGCTGGGGGCGCATCGTCAATGTGGCCTCAACCGCCGGGCTGAAAGGCTATGGCTATATCGCCGCCTATGCCGCATCGAAGCACGGCGTGGTCGGGCTGACCCGCGCCCTGGCCATCGAAGCCGCCAAGACCGGCGTGACGGTCAATGCGGTGTGTCCGGGCTATACGGATACGGACATCGTGGCCAATACGGTGGAAACCATCATCGGCAAGACCGGGCGCACGGCGGAAGAAGCCCGCGCCGAGCTGGCCCATCACAACCCGCAAGGGAGACTGGTCCAGCCGTGGGAGGTCGCCGAGACCGTGGCCTGGCTGTGCCTGCCCGCGTCGGCGTCAATCACCGGCCAATCCATCGCCATTGCGGGCGGAGAAGTCACCTAATGCGCGACGATTACGAATCCGGCGTCGGCGGCAAGGACGGCTTGGAGTTGCGCGTCTGGCTGCGGCTGATCACCTGCTTCAATCTGATGGACGGCGCGGTGCGGCAAAAGCTGCATCAGGAGTATGCCACCACCCTGCCCCGCTTCGACGTGCTGGCCCAGCTGCATCGGGAAGACGGCCCCCTGACCATGGGCGAGCTGTCGCGCCGGCTGATGGTCACCAACGGCAATGTCACCGGCCTGATCGACCGGCTGGCCCGGGAAGGGCTGGTCGAGCGCAAACCGGCCGCCGATGACCGCCGCCGCCAGCTTGTGGCCATGACCGACCGGGGTCAGGCATTTTTCGAAACCATGGCGAGCGATCATCAGGACTGGATCGCCGACATGACCGGCGATCTCAACGCCGCTGAAAAGCGCGAACTGTTCCGGCTGCTGGGACGGCTGAAACAATCGATTTTGACACCCCAAAGCGACACCACGGAGGCGGCGGAATGACCGGCATAGCAAGAACCAAAGCGGCGGATTTCAAGCCGGAACATTTCGACTGGCGGGTCGACGGCAAGGTGGCGACCATCACCATCAACCGGCCCGACCGCAAGAATCCCCTGACCTTTGGGTCCTATGACGAGCTGGGCAGAACCTTCCGGGCGCTTGCCCATGTGGATGACGTCAAATCACTGGTGATCACCGGCGCGGGCGGCAATTTCTGTTCCGGCGGCGACGTCCATGAAATCATCGCGCCCCTGACCGAAATGGCCATGCCCGAACTGCTGGATTTCACCCGCATGACCGGCGAGCTGGTCAAGGCCATGCGCGCCTGCCCGCAGCCCATCGTGGCCGCCATCGAAGGCATCTGCGCCGGCGCGGGCGCGGCCATCGCCATGGGGTCCGACCTGCGGTTCGGAACCGCCGACAGCACGGTCGCCTTCCTGTTTACCCGGGTCGGGCTGGCCGGCTGCGACATGGGGGCCTGCGCCATGTTGCCCCGCATCATCGGCCAGGGCCGCGCCGCCGAACTGCTCTATAGCGGGCGCGCCATGACATCCGACGAAGCCCTGGCCTGGGGATTCTATAACCGGATCTGCGAAGCGGGCGAGACATTGGGCGAGGCCCAGACCCAGGCCAAGCGCCTGGCCGACGGCCCCAGCTTCGCCCATGCCATGACCAAGCACATGATGCATCGGGAATGGTCCATGACCATCGACGACGCCATCGACGCCGAAGCCGACGCCCAGGCGATCTGCATGCAGACCAGGGATTTCAGGCGCGCCTATGACGCGTTCGCCGCCAAAAAACGTCCCGTATTCCAGGGGGATTGATCGGACATGGGTGACCGTAGCTATCTGGACTGGCCATTTTTGGAGGATCATCACCGGGTGCTGGAAAGGGATCTGCGCGCCTGGGCCAAAACCGAACTGGCCGAGCTGGGCCACGAAGAACCGCGCGACGATGACGCGCTGAATGCCCTGTCCCTCAGGATGGTCGCCAGGCTGGCCGAGGGCGGCTGGCTGCGCTACTGCGTGGCCGCGCCCCATGGCGGGCTGACGGAAAAATTCGACGTGCGCGCGCTCTGCATCATCCGCGAAACCCTGGCGCAATATTCGGGCCTGGCGGATTTCTGTTTCATCATGCAGGGACTCGGCAGCGGCGCGATCTCCCTGTTCGGGTCGGACGAACTCAAAGCCGAATATCTGCCAGGCGTCGCGTCCGGTGAACGCATCGCCGCCTTCGCCCTGTCCGAACCGGGAAGCGGATCGGATGTGGCGGCCATGGCGACAACCGCGCGGGAAGACGGCGATGCTTACGTGATCGACGGCGAAAAGACGCTGATCTCCAATGCGGGGATCGCGGCGCAGTACGTCGTCTTCGCCCGTACCGGCGAAGCGCCCGGCGCGCGGGGCCTGTCGGCCTTCGTGGTCGACGGGGATGCGCCCGGCTTCAGCGTCACCGAGCGGTTCCAGGTGATCGCGCCCCATCCGCTGGGGACGCTGACATTCGACGGCTGCCGTGTCGCCAAATCCCGGATGCTGGGCGCGCCCGGCGACGGGTTCAAGGTCGCCATGGCGTCGCTGGATGTGTTCCGATCGACCGTCGGCGCGGCGGCGCTGGGCTTCGCGCGCTGCGCCATGGACCAGGCCATGGAACGGGCCAAAACCCGGATATCGTTCGGCAAGCCCATTTCGGAATTCCAGCTGATCCAGGAAAAAATCGCCGACATGGCGCTGAACATCGACGCCTCGGCGCTGCTGGTCTACCGGTCGGCCTGGACCAAGGACACCATCGGCGGACGGGCAACGCGGGAAGCCGCCATGGCCAAGCTTCACGCCACCGAGGCCGCCCAGCAGGTGATCGACCAGGCGGTGCAGATTTTCGGCGGACAGGGCGTCATCGTCGGCAATGTGGTCGAGCGCCTGTATCGGGAAATCCGCGCGCTCAGAATTTACGAAGGCACCAGCGAAATCCAGAAACTGATCATCGCCGGTCAGGCCCTGACGGAAGACGCGACATGAAACTGCTGGAGCCGCTCAATATCAACGGCATGGTGATCCCCAACCGGACGCTGGTGCCGGCCATGGTGACGCGGCTGTCGGGCGAAGACGGGTTCGTGACACCCGACATCACCGAACGCTATGTGCGCTATGCAAAGGGCGGCATCGGTCTGATCGTGGTTGAGGCCATGGCGGTGCATACGGCCAAGTCGGGACCGTTGCTGCGGATCGGCGAGGACAAATTCATCGCCGGCCATCGCGACATGGTCAAGCAGGTCCACGACACGTCGGACTCGAAGATCGTGCCCCAGATCATCCACTTCATGAAGGTGGCCCGGTCGGGCTGGCGGCAGACCATCGATTCACTTTCCGTTACAGACATCGACCAGATCATCGAGCAGTTCGGCGATGCCGCCGCGCGGGCGCGGGATGCGGGTTACGATGGCGTCGAGCTCCATTCGGCCCACGCCTATACCTTGTCGTCCTTCCTGTCGCGGCTGAACCCGCGGCGCGATGAATATGACGGCCGCACGCTGGAAGGCCGGCTGCGCATGATCGGCAAGGTCATGGAAAACGTGCGCCGCAAGGTCGGACATGACTGGCCCGTGGGCGTGCGGTTCCTGGCCGACGAATGCATCAAGGACGGCTATACGGCGGATGAGGCCAAGCGCATCGCGCTGCGCATGGCCCAGCTCGGCATGGATTACATATCCCTGTCCATCGGCGGCAAGTTCGAGGATGCGGTCTATACGGAGGGCGAACCGCTTTATCCCTATACGGGCTATTCGGGCGACCGCTGCATGCCCGGCGCCTGGTATCCGCCCTTGACCAACGCGGCCAATGTGGCGGGCATAAAATCCTTTCTGGTCGAGCACGGGTTCGCGACGCCGGTGGTCTGCGCCGGCAAGATTTCGACCCCGGACGAGGCGGAAAAAATCCTCGTCGATGGCGGGGCCGACATCATCGGCATGGCGCGCCAGCATCTCGCGGACCCGGACTGGATCACCAAGGTGGCCGAGGCGCGCCCCGACGATATCGTGACCTGCATCTGGTGCAATGTGTGCAAGCAGCTCGACGAGAAATTCAAGGAGGTGCATTGCTTCCTGTGGCCCAAACACGCTCGTCAGGCGCCGCCCGATTTGCCCGGCGACGGGCCGTCATGGAGTGAAGACGGCGCGGCGTTCACGGTGACATTGCGCGATGACGGCGCGGCGGAATTGAAATGGAACCGGGCCGCCGGCGACGTCGAGGGCTACGACATCTACCGCGCCGAGGAAAACGGCGAGACAAGCTGCATGGAAGCCGTGAAAGGCTCGCGCTATGTGGACAAGACCGTGCTGGGCGGAATTTCCTATGTCTATTATGTGCGCGCCTTCAACAGTTCGGGCCATCCCAGCCCGCCATCCAACATGGTCAATTTCGCGCCGCCCGTTCCGGAATTTGGCGGCGCACCAAAAGGAGTGATCGAGAATGCCTGAGCACAGATCTCTGCCCAGGTCCGGGCCGGGCGGAGTGCCGACCGCATATGAGGACCATTTCGCGGCGGATAATCTGCCGCCCCGCGCGCTGTGGCCCCAGTTCAACTATGACAGCCTGCCGGAGCTTGCCGCCTATCCGGACCGGATGAATTGCGGGAAAATCCTGCTCGATGACATGGTGGCGGCGGGCCATGGCGACCGCCCCGTGCTGCATCTCGACGACGCGACCTGGACCTATGGCGAACTGGAAAATCTGTCCAACCGCATCGCGCGGGTGCTGGTGGAAGATCTCGGGCTGATTCCCGGCAACCGGGTTCTGCTGCGCGCCGGCAACACGCCCATGCTGGTGGCGACCTGGTTCGGCGTGCTCAAGGCCGGCGGCATCTGTGTCGCCACCATGCAGCTTCTGCGCGCCCGCGAACTGGTCTACGTGATCGAAAAGGCCCAGATCAGCCATGCGCTCTGCGATCTCAGCCTGGCCGAGGACATGGAGGACGCGCGCAACCGCACATCTGATACCTGCCGCCAACTGATGTACTTCTCAGCCCTTGGAAACAACCCGGCGGACTGTTCGCTGGACCGCGTCATTCAGGACAGGCCGGGCGATTTCACGCCCTGCGACACGGCCGCCGACGACACCGCCCTGATCGCATTCACGTCCGGCACCACCGGCGATCCCAAGGCGACCATGCATTTCCACCGGGACGTGATCGCCATGTGCGACTGCTTCCCGCGCTATCTGGACATGGCCGGACCCGACGACATCTTCACCGGCACCCCGCCGCTGGCCTTCACCTTTGGGCTCGGCGGGCTGACCACGTTTCCCATGCGGTTCGGCGCGTCGACGCGGTTCTTTTCCGCGCCGATGATGCCCGAACAGACCCTGGAAGCGATCCAGCGCTATAAAATCACCGGGCTCTACACCGCGCCGACCGCCTACCGGATCATGGCGGGGCTGGCGGACAAATTCGATCTGTCGAGCCTGACCAAATGCGTGTCCGCGGGCGAGACCCTGCCCAAGGCGACCTGGGAAGCCTTCCACAAGGCGACCGGCATTCCCATCGTCGACGGGCTGGGATCGACCGAAATGCTGCATATCTTCGTGTCCGCGTCCCGCGACAAAATGCGGCCGGGTTATACGGGAACGGCGATCCCCGGCTATGAAGCCCGGGTGGTGGATGAGGACGGCAATACGCTGGGGCCGGGCGTGCCCGGGTTGCTGGCGACCCGCGGCCCGACGGGCTGCCGCTACCTCGCCGACGAAGCCCGCCAGCAGAATTATGTGCGCGACGGCTGGAATTACCCGGGCGATGTATATGAGATGTCCGACGACGGCTATTTCCGCTACGTGGCCCGGGCCGACGACATGATCATTTCCGCCGGCTACAACATCTCCGGCCCGGAGGTCGAGGCCGCCCTGCTGGACCATCCGGATGTACTGGAATGCGCGGTGATCGGCGCGCCCGACGAAGCGCGCACCAATATCGTAAAGGCCTTCATCGTCCTGCGGAACGGAAGCGGGAATGACGCACTGGTCAAGACCCTTCAGGATTTCGTAAAAGCCGAAATCGCGCCCTATAAATATCCCCGGGCCATCGAATTCGTCACCGAACTTCCCAAAACCGAAACCGGCAAGCTGCAACGCTTCCGCCTGCGCCAACAGGAAACCGAAAAAGAAAGTTAGGGGGATAGAGCTCCCCATATAGAAATCTCCTCCCCCCTTGAGGGGGAGGTAGGGTGGGGGGTCGCCGCCTTCAGGCGGCAAAAAAGCACCCTTGCAACAAGCAGCCCCCCCACCTCAATCCTCCCCCTGAAGGGGGGAGGAGGCCGACCTAACGGGTTGTTGAAGAGCGACGCCTCACCCCGCCAGAAATTCTTCCATGAAGTCGAGCCGGTCGTTGCCCCACCACATTTCGTCGCCGATCATCATGGTGGGAACACCGAACACGCCCCGGTCATGGGCGGCCCGGGTCGAAGCGCGGTAGCGGGCCTCCGTGTCGGCCGAGTCAATGAAGGCGAGGAATTCGTCTCTGTCCCAACCGAGTTCAACCGCCACATCGCCGATCAGGGTTTCATCGGACATGTCGCCGCCGTCACGCCAGACCCGTTGCCATGCGGCGGTGACATAGTCGCGCGTCAGGCCGCGATCTTCCGCCAGGAACGCGCCCTTGTTGAGCCGATCCGAGCCCTTGGCGTGCCCCGTGGGCCGGGTGATTTTCACCCCGTAGCGCCCGGCCCAACGCTGCATGTCGGTGCCCGAATAGCGGTATTTCAGCGGCATGTCCCGGGTCGTCGGCCCCGTATTGCCGCCATCCAGCTTGAGCGCCGAAAGCTCGACCGGGTGATAGACGATGTCGCGTCGGTGACGGGCGGCAATATCGGGTAGTTGGGTGTGGGCCAGATAGCTGAACGGACTGATGAAATCGAAATAGAAATCCATGACGCCGGACATGTTTGGACCTTCCAGCTTTACAGCATCTCGGGGTTGATGACATTGGACGGCGCGCCGTCCTGATAGGCGATGATCTGGTCGAAAATATCGGTGAACTGCATTTCATATTCTTCCCGGGTCACGTAGCCGAGATGCGGCGTGCAGACCACATTGTCCATCTGGAGAAGCGGGTGTTCCGTATCCCGCATGGGTTCGTCCTCATAGACGTCCACCGCCGCCATGCCGGGCCGGCCGTCGCGCAGCCCCTGGACCAGCGCGCCGGGTTCAATCAACTGGGCCCGGCTGGTATTGACCAGCAGGGCGGTTGGTTTCATGTGGGAAAGATCGTCCGCCGTCACGATATAGCGGGTGCTGTCATAGAGCCGCAGATGCAGCGAGATGACGTCGCACTGGGCGAAAAAATCCGTCTTGCTGGCGGCGGTCGCGAACCCGTCTTCCTTGGCGCGGGCGCGGGACTCCTCGCTGGCCCAGAACATGATGTTCATGCCGAAGGCTTCGCCGTAAGCGGCGACGGCGCGTCCGATCCTGCCATAGCCGAAGACGCCCAGCGTGCGGCCCCGCAGGGTATTGCCCACGCCGATCTGCCAGGTTCCCGCCTTGAGAGATTCCATCTGCTGGGGGATCTGCCGCATGGCCGCAATGACCAGCCCCCATGTCAGTTCGGCGGTGGCGTAGGACGGCGTGCCGGGGTGCTGACTGGACGACACGATCACCCCCAGCCGCGTGCAGTCCTCCACGTCGATATGGGGGAAAACGCTGCGCTGGCTGATGAGTTTCAGCCGGGGCAGCCGGTCCAGCAGCGGTGCGCGGATATGGGTCCGCTCCCGGATCAGCACCAGAGCTTCCGTGTCCTTCAGGCGCTCGGCCAGCTCATCCACATCCTGGACATGGTCGTTCCATATGGTGACGTCATGGCCCTTGAGCTTTTCAAAACAGCCCAGGGTCCTAACCGTATCGAAATAATCATCCAGAATCGTGATCTTCATCCATAGCCCCCGAATAAACCGTCGCCATTATGGCGTACACCAGCCTAAAATGTCCGGGAACCCGGCGCAAGATTCCCACTGACGAGGCCCCCCATGGAAGTTGGCTTTTTCTTCTGGCCGTTTGACGTCCCGCTGATCCGGCGCATGGCCGATGCGGCGGACCGATATGGCTATGACATGATCGGCATCGCCGATACGCCGGGCAACGCCATGGACCCGTGGGTCGCGGCGACTCTGATAGCCGAGGCGACGGAGCGCACCCGGGTCGCGCTCTGCGTCACCAATCTGGTGTCGCGCCAGCCGGCGGTCTCGGCGGCCTCCATCGCGTCGCTGGACCGTATTGCCGAAGGTCGCTGCGTGCTGGGCATCGGCGCGGGCCATAGCGGCACGCGCAATCTGGGCATGGCGCATTCTTCCCTGAGCGAAATCGACCAGGGGATCCGCCATATCAAGACATTGCTGTCGGGCGAGGCCGCCACGCTGGAAGATGGCGGCACGGCGCATCTGCCCTGGGCAGCCAATGGGGCCGCCGCCGCAAGCGACACACCAAAAGTGTTTCTCGCCGGGTCCGGCCCCAGGACCCTGGCGCTGGCCGGCGCGGTGGCCGACGGCGCGTTCATCAATTACGGCGTCACGGCGGACACCATGGCCCAATCGGAAGGCCGGGTCCGGGACGGGGCGATCGCCGCCGGGCGCGACCCCGACCAGATCGAAACCTGGCAGATCGCCAGCATGGATTGCAACGAGGACGCCGCAGCCGCGCGCAGGAAAGCCGGCGCGATCCTGGCCTTCATGGCCGGCGGCTATATTCTGGACGCCAGGGATCTGAACACGCGGGGGGTGCCGGAACATTTGCACGGGGCGGTCCGTGAACTGCGCCGGCGCTACAGCACCCGGCCCGGCGATGCGGATGCGGCCCTGGTGGATGAGCTGGGGCTGTTTGATTATCTGGCGGGCCGGTTTGCCATATTGGGCACGCCGGACGATTGTCTGAAACAGCTGCTGGCCGCCCACAAGGCCGGGCTCAGGCGCGTGATGTTCACGGTCAGCGTGGCGGCGGACCCGGCGGGCGCCGTGGAGCTGTTCGGCGAACAGGTCCTCCGCAGGTTCCGGGCCGCTATTTAAGCGGCGGCGACCATCGGCCCGCCCTGCACCGTGCAGCGCCGCATGTAGCGGCGTTCACCGGGCGCGAAATCCGTGCGCGCGTGACAGGAACAGCGATTGTCCCACATCACGATATCGCCGGGCGTCCATTTGTGCTGCAGCACATTTTCCGGGTCCTCAATGATCTCGAAGAGCTGTTCCAGAATGGCGTCGCTTTCATCCTTCGCCATGCCGTCGATGCGCGCCGTCATCAGCCGGTTGACATAGAGCGCGGTTCCGCCGGAGTCCGGATTGGTGACGAATATGGGCTGGGACAGGTGATGGATATCCGTCATGTCGCCATCCGCATCGGGAATTTCGGTCGGGTGATAATTGTAGGTTTGAATGGCCGTGCGGCCGCGCAGCCTGTCCTTCAGCGCATCGGGGATCAGATCATAGGCGCGATACATGTTGGCGAATTTGGTGTCGCCGCCGGCGGACGGAATTGCGATGCCATAGAGCATTGTCGCCTTGTGCGGTTCCGGCACATAGCACATGTCGTGATGAAAGAACATTTCACCGTCCGGCAGGGAGCCCACATAATTGCCGTCGCCGTCCTTGTCGTTGGTGATCAGCATGATCCCTTCGTGGAGTTCGCTGCCTTCGGGGCGGTCATCCACCTTGCGGGCCCGCGCGCCCGTATCGCCGAAATATCCGGCGAAGGCCAGCTGCTGGTCCTGGGTGATGTCCTGTCCGGGGAAAATCAGCACGATATGGTCGAGCCACGCCCGGGTGATGGCGGCGAGATCCGCCGCGCCGACCGGTTGGCCGAGATCAATGCCCGTAACCCTGGCGCCCAGAGCCGCCGGCAGCTTCTCAATCTTGATGGTCATGAGTTACGCCTCTCCCTACCTACCGGCAATCTGGCGCCGGTTTACAACGCCACTATACGGCGCCTAACGATGCTTCCGCTTTTTCGCCTTGGCGGGCCGCTTCCAGAAAACCAGACATGCCGCAACAATCACGAGGGCCGTCAGGACATAGATCATGTGGAACCCCTTTCCATCGTCGCGTTCTTCGGGCCGGATTTTACCCGCTGAGGCGGCAAAACGATAGTCTGCATGGAAATACAAACTGCACAGGTCAAAAGATGTGCCGACTTCTTCTGATTAACAGTAATTTACGGAACTTTCCG
>CALGIA010000325.1 GCA_937916005.1 uncultured Rhodospirillaceae bacterium | reverse complement strand
CGCCATGATGACGACGTCGCCGTCCTCATCGCCAAGGTAGACCTTGCCGTCGGCCACCAGCGGCGACGCCCAGACTGCAGCAAAGATGTCGTGCGTCCAGTACAACTCGCCGGTGTCCGCGTCGAGGCAATGAAAGTACCCACTGAAGTCGGCGATATAGAGCACGATAAACGGGAATATCATCCAATCCAGAGCATATGTGACCGCTTCGACCAGGAAAATCCGGACCGGACCGGCGCTGACCGTTAATTCCGCCAAACGAATGACCACCAGGATTGTGATCATGGGGGCGACGATGGCCGCGGCATAAAATGAACGCCAGAATTCTTCCACGGTATTGTCGAAAAACTGGAACCCGCCGGGGTCAAACCGCGCCAGGCGCCAGGCGCCGTAGAGCGACTTGGATATCTGGGCCGCGGTAATCATCCGGCCGTCGCGTCTGGCCGAAAATACCCCTCGAGCACCGCTTCATAGATCTTCGTCAGGTCGGCCAAATCCTTGAGCTCGACCCGTTCATCGGTTTTATGCATGGTCTGCCCGACCAGGCCGAATTCCACGACCGGGCAGTAATCCTTGATAAAGCGCGCATCGGATGTGCCGCCGGATGTGCTGAGTTCGGGCTGAACACCGGTGATTTTTTCGATAACGCCGGCCAGCAAGGTGCTGAAATCGCCCGGCGGCGTCAGGAACGCCTCGCCGCTCACATGCAGATCGAGCGTGTATTCCCCGCCAACGCCGTCGAATTTCTCGCGCAGCCATTGGTGCAGCGACTCGCCGGTATGCAGATCATTGAACCGGATATTGAAGGCTGCCCGCGCCTCTCCCGGGGTGATGTTGGTGGCCTCATTGCCCACATCGATCGAGGTCAACTGCAGATTTGAGGGCTGAAAATGATCGGTTCCGTCATCCAGCGTTTCCGATGTGATGGCCGACAACATGGCGATCATCCTGGGCAACGGATTGTCCGCGAGATGCGGATAGGCGGAATGACCCTGGATGCCGGTCACGGTAAGCTTGCCGGACAGACTGCCGCGCCGCCCGATCTTGACCATCTCGCCCAGCCGGGTCGGGTTGGTCGGCTCACCGACCAGGCATGAATCGAGCTTTTCGTCATGATCGGCCAACCAGGACAGCATCTTGGAGGTGCCGTTGACGGCCGGGCCTTCTTCGTCGCCGGTAATCAACATGCTGATGGAACCGGTAAAGCCGTCGCCATGACGCGCGATGAAGCGCGACGCCGCCGACGCGAAACAGGCCACCGCGCCCTTCATGTCGCTGGCGCCCCGGCCATAAAGCGCATCGTCGCGCAATTCCGCGCCGAAGGGTTCGGTGGTCCAACTGTCGACGCTTCCCACCGGCACCACATCCGAATGACCCGCGAAACAGAAATGCGGCGCGCCCGTGCCGAAGCGCGCATAAAGATTATCCACGTCGGCCGTGCCGTCCTGTGAGAACTTCAGGCGGTGACAAACGAATCCCAGCGGTTCCAGGACACCCTGCAATGTGGACAATGCTCCGCCGTCGGCGGGGGTGACGCTGTTGCAGCGGATCAGCGCCCGGGCCAGGTCGAGCGCTTCCAGTGTCGTGTTCATTCGCGCAGCAACTCGTTGATCGAGGTCTTGGACCGGGTCTGCGCGTCGACCTGTTTGACGATCACCGCGCAGTACAGGCTGGGGCCGGGCGACCCATCGCCCATGGCGCCACCCGGCAGCACGCCGGGCACGACGACCGAATAGGGCGGGACCCGCCCGTAATGAATTTCACCCGTCGCGCGGTTGAGAATCTTCGTCGAGCCGCCCAGAAACACGCCCATGGACAGGACCGAGCCGGTTTCCACCAGCACGCCTTCGGCCACTTCCGACCGCGCGCCGATGAAGCAATTATCCTCGATGATCACCGGGTCGGCCTGCAGCGGTTCCAGCACACCGCCAATGCCGGCGCCGCCCGAGATATGACAGTTCTTGCCGATCTGGGCGCAGGACCCGACGGTGGCCCAGGTATCGACCATGGTGCCCGAATCCACATAGGCGCCAAGATTTACGAAGCTGGGCATCAACACAACGTTCGGCGCAATATAGGCCGACCGCCTGACCACGCAGTTGGGCACAGCGCGAAAGCCGGCGTCGCGGAACCGGGAATCGTCCCAGCCGGCGAATTTGGGCGCGACCTTATCGAACCAGGGCGAATCGCCGCGCACCGGATCCGTGGGGCCGCCGGGCATGGGGGCCATGTCGTAGATGCGAAACGACAGCAGCACGGCTTTCTTCAGCCACTGATTGACGTGCCACGCGCCATCGGTTTTTTCCGCAACGCGGAGCTGGCCGGAATCAAGCCCGTCGAGGGCTGCCTCGATAGCGTCGCGCGCGGAGCCGGTGGTGCCGGGGGAAATATCGTCGCGGGCTTCCCACGTGTCATCGATAATGGTTTGAAGTTCTTGCGGGTTCATGGGTTTCCGTCAGTCCTTGTGATGCTGGCCTAGTGATACTGGTTGGACGCAAGATAGCGAGGCCGCGCGGAGTGTCAACAAAAGGTCGGGATTCACCGCTACTTCAGCAGCCCGTTTATCCACCCGGTCAGGTCCTGGGTCACATGATGTACATAGTCGGCGACCTCGATATCGCGGGCCCATTCGGCAGTGGTTTTCATCCATACCGTGGTCATGCCGAGTTCCGCCGCCGGTTCCAGATTATTGATGATATCATCGACCATGACGGCCTTGACCGGGTCGATGCCGTGCAGGCGGCAAAGTTCCGAATAGGCCCCGATCGCCGGCTTGGGCAGAAATTCTGCGGCCTGGATATCGTACACCGCGTCGAAATGTTCGGACAGGCCGAGCCGCGACAAAGCGAGTTCCGCATGTCTCCCGGGCGCGTTGGTGTAAACCACCTTGCGTCCCGGAAGCCGTGCAATGGCCTTGGACAATGCGGGGTCGGGCGCCATGTCATAGAGTTCTTCACGGGTCATATAGTCGAAATAGACCTGCGGATCGAGATCATGATTGACCATCAATCCGCGTAATGTGAGACCGAACTCGCGAAAATAGTCTTTCTGGACCGTTCGGGCCTCCACACGGTCTATATTCAGGAATTCAGCCACGAATCCGCCCAGTAAATCATCGATTTTACCGTGCATTTCGTCACTGACCGCATAAAGCGTGTTGTCCAGGTCAAAAATCCATGTTTCGACGTCATTAATCATTGAATATTCTCTTCTTGGCCGGGACGGCTTCACGTGAAAATCCGGGGGAGATTTCCGGGCTGCTGTTCATACCCTCAATCTGGTGTACCGACCCGATGAGGGCAAGGTTCTTTGCATTTATATAAAATTGTCCCAATCCATCCAACAGCGGAAAGGAAACGTTAAGGGCGCGCGCCTAGTCTCAGGAAACCCGGGCGCTTCGGCGTCGGCAATGCCCTTCCAACTACCTCGCGTGACGCCCAAAAATGACCAGCGTTTCGAGCCCAATCGATTTGAACAGCGATTATGTCGATAATCTTCGGCGTGAACGCGACCGCTTCGTCGCCCTGGCATTTTGCGCCGCCGACATATTGTTCGAAACCGAACCCAATCTGAAAATCAGCTACGCCGCCGGCGCCACCGTGGCGCTAACCGGCACGGCGCCGGAAGACATTGTCGGCGACTCCCTGCTGGACATCATCGTACCGGCGGACCGGCCGCTTATTGGCGAACTGATCCGCGGCATGTCGTCGGCAAAGCGGCTGGACCCGGTTTCAGTTCATCTGCTGAGCGCGAAAGGGCCGACCCCGCCTTTGCTGCTGACCGGATATTTGCTGCCCGACATTCCCGATTCGATGTTTTTTGCGTTGCGGTTGGGATCATCGCCGGAGACGACAAGTTCCATGGAGGAAACCGGTCGGGACCCGGCGACCGGACTGTTTCAGACCACGGCCTTCGTCCGGCGCGCCAGCGAACGGCTCAAAACAGCACAGGCGGATGGGGAAGACCTCGGCCTGACCATGGTTCGGCTGCAGGACTTCGCTGATTTGTTTTCGCGCCTTGATCCGGAGGCCGGCGACATCCTGCTCAAGACCATCGCGGCCTGTCTGCGCGTGAACGCGGCGCCCGGTGAAACCGTTGGCCGGTTCGACGACAATAATTATGGCCTGGTCCACAAGCAGGACATCGATATCGATGATTTGCGGGAACGCATCGCCTTTCACCTGATGGTGGCCGACCCCGAAGATCGCGGCATCGACGTTGTGGCGGGAACAGTCACGGCCGATGTGGTTAACATTCCCGACGCCGACCTGGTCAAGGCGGTGCATTATTCGATCAAACGGTTCTGCGAGGAAAACAACCCGGAACTGGCTGTCAACGGCATATCGGAAAATCTACACAGCCAGGTCCATGCGACGTCGCGCAAAATGTCTAATTTCCGGGAAATCGTGTCGGCGTCGAGCTTCGATGTCGCCTTCCAGCCGATTGTCGAGATCGTCACGGGCAAAACCAGCCATTACGAAGCGCTGGCCCGGTTCAGCGGCGGATCCGACCGGTCCCCCTATGAGCTGATTACATTCGCCGAAAATACCGGGCTGATTTGCGATTTCGATTTCGCCATGTGCCGTAAATTGCTGGACCTGCTGAGCGAGACCAACCGGACCGGGCAACGATACAAGATCGCGATGAATTTGTCGGGCCGGTCGGTGGGCAATGTGGCGTTTTTGTCGGCGCTTCAGGATTTGCTCAGGGAGCATTCCGATCTTCGCGAACAGCTGATCATCGAGATCACCGAATCGGCGCGGGTGCGGGATCTGGAAATGGCCAACAGGTTTATCCAGAATCTTCGCGCATCCGGCCATATCGTGTGCCTCGACGATTTTGGCGCCGGCGCTTCGGCGCTGCGCTATCTGCATCATCTCGATGTCGATGTGGTCAAAATCGACGGCCAATATATCCGGGGTGCGCAGAACGATCGCAAGATGCACGCCTTCCTGAAATCGATCTCCAATTTATGCACCGAGCTGGGCATCCAGACGGTCGCGGAAATGGTCGAGGAAGAAGCCATCATCGATATCCTGGCCGATTGCGGCATCCAGTATGGGCAGGGTTATTTCTTCGGCAAGCCATCCGCCGAGATCAGTTCCTTTTCGCCCGTTCGCCCGCGACTGGGTAGCGCAACGCCAATGGCGGGAAATATCCCGCTTCGACCCAAAATCGGCGAATAGACTGGCCCACGCTCCAGACCCCACGCTCCAGACCCCACGCTTCAGACCCCACGCTTCAGACAGGGACATCCAAAATGCTTTTGAACCGTTTTAAAGGCGCCGTTGCTTCGGCGGCCCCCGGTAGCAAAGCAGATGGGGAATCCGCCGTACGGACGCTCCTTTCCGAAAACGGCGCCTTTGCGCGCGATCCGGCGCCGGTCGCCCTGATGCGCGGTGACGGAACGGTCCTGTCGGCCAATGAGTCGTTTTCCCTGGCCGCCAAACAACTGAAGGATGACGGGACACTGGTCCAATTGGTGCGGGAAGCCGCCTCGAGCGGCACGCTGCGGCATGGCACGGTCGAGTTGACCCAATCCGCAAGCGGCGATGAAATTTTCTGGGAACTTGATGTTTTACCGCTGCCCGGCGGCGATACCGTGCTGGTGCAGACCCATGACGTCACGCGCGACCGGGCACTGCGCGACGCACTGGTGGATTCCCGCAAACGGTACAAGGACCTGGTCGAAGTCTCGAGCGATTTTGTCTGGGAGGTCGATTCCGGCGGAAATTTCGTATTTGTATCGCCGGGCGGAGCCCTGGGCTACAGCGCCGCCGAGCTGGTCCACCATCATCCCTCCGAATTCGTTCCCGGCAACCATTTGGATGCCGGCATGCTGCCGTTTCTGGCGCGGGAACCGGTGACTGATATCGACGTAAGGTTTCGCCGCGCCGACGGGAACACCGCACTATTGATTGCATCGGCCACCCCCATGTCCGACGAAAAGGGCGATTGGGTTGGCGCAAGGGGCGTGTGCCGCGACGCGACCGAGGACCGTGAGCGGGACGGCGCATTGGCCGCGGCCCAGCACCGCGAAAAATTGCTGGCCTATGTGATCCGCAGCGTTCATGACGAAATCGATCCCTCCAGGATGTTGAGCGCCGCGGCCGAAGCGACGGGCCGGGCCTTGTCTTCGGCGTGCTGTAAAATCTATCGGGTGTCCCCATCGGGAAACCGGGTGCAGGCCGCCGAGTATGGCGCGGCGGCGTCGGACGATTCCATGGACGAAACTCTTCTCGCCCAGACAGCCGGGAATAGTGAGCCGGTCATGGCCGCCGACGCGGACCGGCACCTGATGGTCCTGGCGACCACATACCGCAAACGGGCCAATGGCGCGATTTCCGTTACCCGCAAGCTTTCCGATGCCGGCTGGACCGGTGATGAAGTGGTTCTGGCGCAGGAAATCGCGACCCAGATCGCGATCGCCATTGAGCAGATCGAGTACCATACCAAGCTGGAAAAGCTTTCGCGCACCGACGAATTGACGGGACTATTGAACCGCCGGGCTTTTTTCGAGGAGCTGGAGGCGCGCATCGGACACGACCGTGTGAGCACGAGCCCGGGTGCATTGTTTTTCGTCGATCTGGATAACTTCAAGCTGGTCAATGACGTTCACGGGCACCACCGGGGCGATGAAGCATTGATCGCGGTGTCCAAAATCCTTACCGACAATACCCGCCCCGGGGATCTCGTATCCCGGTTCGGCGGTGACGAATTTGCGCTGTGGTTTGATCGCACCGACGATACTTCAGCCGCGCCCCGGGCGCTGGAACTGCTGAGCGCCGCGAAAGCGCTGGACGAATTTTCCGGCGATGAGGTCCGCAGGCTGGGCTTTTCCGTCGGCATCGCCGTATGGATTCCGGGCACGGGCGAATCCGAAGCCGGGCTGACCGGACGCGCCGATGAGGCAATGTATGAAATCAAGAAAGGATCGAAGGGGGGATTCGTGCTTGCAGCGCCTTATGATCCCGACCAATCGAATGTTTCCGGGGAGGCCTCGGCATGAGCAGCGTTCTATCCCGGCTTTTCAGCATCGGCGGGCGTTCCGGCGAAATGATGGATTACGACGAAGCCAAGGGCATGGCGGCGGACAAGAAAGCGTCGGTCCGGCGCAAGCTCGCGAAACGCGACGATGTGCAGCCCGAATTGCTTTATTTCCTCGCCAATGACGCTGATCCCGAAATTCGCCGCGAAATCGCCGCGAACACGGCGACCCCCGTGCAGGCCGATGTCATTCTCGCCAAGGATCCCGATGACGAAACACGCTGCCGGGTCGCCGGTAAAATTGCCGCCCTTGCGCCCAATTTGAGCGAAGAAGATCGCAAGACCGTGGGCGATATTGTCACCGATATTCTCATGACACTGGCCAATGATCAGCTCGGCCGCGTGCGCAAGATCCTGTCGGAAGAACTCAAGGACGCCGACAATGTTTCGCCGGACGTCATCGGACGCCTCGCGCGGGATGAGGAACTGTCGGTAGCCGGACCGGTGCTGCAGGCATCCCCTTTGTTGAATGATGATCTATTGGTCGAAATCATCAAAAGCCAACCGGTTCAGGGCGCGCTGTCGGCAATTGCGCGCCGCGCCGCGCTGGGCGAAAATGTCAGTGACGCGATCGTCGGAACCGACGACGGCGCGGCGATTACCGAATTGCTCAAAAATGGCGGCGCGCAGATCCGCGAGGAAACCCTGGACGATTTGATCGAACGCGCCGATGGAAAGCCGGACTGGCATGCGCCGCTGGTGGGACGCCCGGCGCTATCGCCCAATTCGGTGCGGCACCTGGCCGGGTTCATCACGGAATCCCTGCTGGAGTCTCTGCAAAGCCGTGACGATATCGACCCCGAAACCGCGCGCGCACTATCCGCTACCGTGCGGGAGCGGCTGGATGACGAGACAGGTTCGGAGTCAGGCGGAGACGTAAACAACATTCTGGACATGTTCGCCGACGGAACGCTGGACGAAAACGCCATCGACGCCGCCCTGAACAAAGGTGACCGGAATTTTGTCGTCAGTGCGCTGGCGCTCAAATCCGGCTTATCGACCCAGATCATCCAGAAAATAGTCGCCATGGCCAGCGCCAAGGGGATGGTCGCTCTCGCCTGGAAATCGGGGCTGTCCATGAAGCTGGCCATGCAGCTTCAACTGCGCCTTGCGCGCGTTGCCCCGGATGCGGTGCTGAAAGCCGCCAAGGGCGACAAATACCCCATGAGCGATGAGGACATGGACTGGCAGCTGGAGTTCTTCGCCAGCTAGAGTCATTTTCGAGGGTTCGGCTCCGGTCCGCTCCCCCTCCCGGCCACCCATCTCGATTGTACGCTGTGGGTGGCCGGGTGGGGGAGCGGGCCGGAGCCGCGATTACAACGACAAACCTATCTCTTCTTCGTCTGACGGGCGCTGATCAAGGTGCCCGCGCCCCGCTCGGTGAATGTTTCGAGCAATACCGCGTGGGGAACGCGGCCATCCAGAATGACCGCGGCGTCAACCGATTCAGAAACCGCCTTGAGGCAGGTTTCGACCTTGGGAATCATGCCGCCCGAAATCGTGCCGTTGCGGATCAGGGTGCGCGCCCGTGCTGCGGTGATCTCGGGTATCAGCTCGCCCTTCTTGTCCTTGACGCCGGACACATCGGTCAGCATCAACAGCCGCGACGCGCCGAGCGCGCTGGCCACGGCGCCGGCCACCGTATCCGCATTGATGTTATAGGTCGTGCCGCCCTTGCCCACGCCGATCGGGGCGATGACCGGGATGATGTCGGACTGGCGCAACGTCAAAAGAATATGGGCATCGATCGATTCCGGCTCTCCGACAAAACCGAGATCCAGAACTTTTTCGATATTGGAATCCGATGACTTCTTTTTGCGCCGCAGCTTTCGCGCGCGGATCAGCGAGCCATCCTTGCCGGAAATGCCGATTGCCGTTCCGCCGGCTTCATTGATCGCGGTGACGATCTGTTTGTTGATCGACCCGCTCAGCACCATTTCGACAATATCGACCGTGGCGCGGTCGGTAACGCGCAGCCCATCGATAAACGAGCTTTGGATCTTGAGCCGCGTCAGCATTTCGCCGATCTGCGGTCCGCCGCCATGGACCACCACCGGGTTGATGCCAACCTGTTTCATCAGCACCACATCGCGCGCAAACATGTCCGAAAGCGTTTCGTCACCCATGGCGTGACCGCCATATTTGATCACGATGGTCTTTCCGGCATAGCTCCGCATATAGGGCAGGGCCTCGGAAAGCGTGGCGGCTTTCTGAAGCCGCGCCTCGAGATCGTCAACCGGCCCGGGCTTGGATGTGGGTTTTTTCCTGGTCGCCATCGCTTTCAACCCTTTTCCATGCCTGTCAGTTCCGCCAGGCTGGCTATCCTGGCGCGCATTTCTTCGACCCCGGCCCCGGTTCGCGCGCTGGTCACAAGGATAAAGGGATGCGCGGCGGTGTGGGTATTTAATTCCTTTTGCGTCGCGGCCACGGCGCGTTTCAACTCCTCCGGGCGGGCCTTGTCGGTCTTGGTCAGCACCACCTGATAGGAAACCGCGGCCTTGTCGAGCATGGTCATCAGTTCCCGGTCGGGCGGCTTGGGTCCATGTCGGGCGTCGATCAACAGATACAATCTGCGGAGTGTCGGGCGGCCCCGCAAATAACGGTTCACGACCTCGGTCCAGGCCGCGACCTTCTCCTTGGAGACCTTTGCATAGCCATAGCCTGGCAGATCGACCAGATAGAACTTTTCATCCAGCAGAAAGAAATTAATCTGTTGTGTACGGCCGGGGGTCTGGGATGTGCGCGCCAGGGTCTTGCGGCCGGTCAGCGCATTCACCAGGCTGGATTTTCCCACATTGGACCGGCCGGCAAAGGCTATTTCGTCCCGGTCGGGGTCCGGGATGATGCTGGTCGTCGCCGCGCCGGCCACGAAGCGGCATTCATGGGCGAAAAGCAGACGGCCGGTTTCAATGGCGGCCGCATCCAGTTCTTCGTCCTGGGCCGTTGGGGTGATTGTGGGGGTTTCGCTCATGTCCGCGCCACGGCTTCCTATCCAGTTAGCTTTTCTTGTCGGATTTCTTGCCGGACCGCTTGCCCTTGCCCCTGCCCTTGGGTGTGCCGCCGGCCGCTTCGGCGGCGGCCTTGGCTTTGCGCTTGCCGCCGGGCGGGGCATTGGCTGACCCCATGTCCCTTCCGCTGACCTTGGGGCCCGTGGGTTTGGCGGCGGCGGCGGCGGCAGTGGTGCCGCCCGACGCGGAAACGCCCATTTTGTGCATGATGACCCATTGCTGGGCGATCGACAGCGAATTGTTCCAAGCCCAGTAGATCACCAATCCGGCGGGGAAATTGCCCAACAGGAAGGTAAAGACAATCGGCAGCATCATGAAGATTTTAGCCTGGGTCGCATCGGCCGGTTGCGGATTGAGTTTCTGCTGCAGAAACATGGTCACGCCCATGATGATCGGCCAGATCCCCACATTGACTATGTCGAGCATTTGAGGGACGTCCCACTGGATCAACCCGAACGCGGTCAGCAGCGACAGGGGATCGGGCGCAGACAGATCCTGGATCCAGCCAAAGAAAGGCGCATGGCGCATTTCGATGGTCACGAACAGTACCTTGTAAAGTGCGAAAAACACCGGAATCTGGATCAAAATGGGGAAACAACCCGCCATGGGGTTGGCGTTTTCCTTTTTGTACAGCGCCATCATTTCCTGGTTCTGCCGCGGTCTGTCGTCGGCATATTTTTCGCGAATTTCCGTCATCAGGGGCTGGAGTTTTTTCATCCGGCTCATGGCCCGGTATGATTTGTTGGCCAGCGGGAAGAAGGCCAGCTTGATCAGCACGGTCAGGAACAGGATGGCGAGACCGAAATTGCCGAAATAATGGAAGAAGAATTCCAGGGCATGGAAGATCGGCTTGGTCAGGAACCACAACCATCCCCAATCGACCGCCAGATCGAACCGGACAATGCCGAGACTGTCGCGATAGCCGTCGAGCAGTTTGACTTCCTTGGCGCCGGCAAACAACTTGTTGGAATTGGACACCGTCGCGCCTGGGGCCACGGATTGCGCCTCGCCGAGGAAATCGACCTGATACTTATCCTTGTCGCCGGCCTTGCTGTGGAAAAAGCGGCTGTCGGTGGCGGCTTTCTGGTCGGGGACCAGGGCGGTAAGCCAGAACTTGTCGGTAATGCCGATCCACCCGCCGGTGCTTTTCTTTTCGACCTTGCCGTCTTCCTGGAGATCGTCGTAATCGACTTCGGCCAGCGTGTCGTTGAACACGCCGAGCAGGCCTTCATGCAGGATAAAATAGCCCGATGTTTCCGGCGTGCCCGTGCGGGAAATCAGCCCATAAGGCCTCAGCGACACGGTTTTGGCGCCGCTGTTGCGCACGCTTTGGCCGAACGTGAACATGAAATTCTCGTCGATCGAGATGGTTTGAGTAAAAACCTGCCCCTGGCCGTTATTCCAGGTCAATGTCACCGGGTTTTTCGACGTCATGCGCGCGTGATTGGCCGACCAGACCGTATCGGGACCGGGAACTTTTACGCCGGGGTCAAGCGCCACCCAGCCAAACTGGGCATAGTAGGGGTTGGGCGCGCCGGACGGGGACAGCAGCGTGATATTCGCGCTATCATCCTTCACGGTCTCGCGGTAATCGGCCAGGATAAGATCATCAAGCCGCGCGCCGTGCAACGTGACGGACCCGCGCAACCGCTTCGTGGCAATGGCGATCCGCTTGGCGGCGCCCATGGCCTGAGACCGGCTCGGCGGCGCGCCCACCGGTGCGGCGGCGGTCATTCCGGGCGAGCCGGGGATATTCACGGCGCCCGATGAGGCGCCCGAGGGTACAATGGTGGATGGCGAAATCTTGGCTGTTTTCGCCGCTTTAGCTGCCTCCGTCGCCTGCTGCGCGCGTTCGCGTTCCAAACGTGGGCTTTCGACCAGGAATTGGAATCCCAACAGAATACTGACCGACAAGACGATCGCGAGGATTAAATTGCGCTGTTCCATCGGCTTGATTTTCAGCTCTTTAATTTAAAATGGGTTTGGACGGATCCGGAACCGGATCAATCCCGTCGCCACCCCAGGGATGGCACCGAACGATACGCCGAACCGCAAGCCATGTCCCGCCCACGGGACCATGGCGATGCAGCGCCTCTATCGTATAATTCGAACAGCTCGGATAAAAGCGGCAACTGGGCGGCAGAATCAGCCCCACTGAAAGTTGGTAGGACCTGACCAGCGCGCACATCGCCTTGGTGATACAGGCTCTCATTGCCGGTTTATCTCCCACCCGCGTCAGCATCCGGGGCATCCGGATGAGATGCATCACGATATGAATCCATGCGTTTCAGTGCCGTTTCAAGATCATCCACCAGCCCCTTGAACGGCCTTGCGGCAGTGGTTGATCGCGCAATCAAGACATAATCCCGGCCACCCTTGGCATGGTCCGGCATCATCTGTTCCGTTACTTCACGGAGCCGTCGCTTGGCCCTGTTACGCACCACCGCGCCGCCAACCTTGCGGCTGGCGGTAAAACCAATACGACAGACTTCTTCATCCCCGACATGGGAGGCGGCGGACTGGAAATCGCCGTTATCGCGTAGCGCGACCTGCAAAATCAACCCAGGCGCAACCCATTTGCGGCGCGCCCGCGCAACCCGCAAGAATTCGGGACGCGTCTTGAGGCGCTCCAACAAAGGTCAGAGCTCAGGCAGAGAGACGTTTGCGACCCTTGGCCCGTCGATTGGCAAGGATTCGGCGGCCACCGACCGTGGCGCGGCGCGCTCTAAAACCATGGCGCCGCTTACGGACCAGGACGCTCGGTTGAAAGGTGCGTTTCAAGGGTCAACTCCGGAAATCGAGTAGGTTCGAACAGGGCTCGCTATATAGTGACTTGGCCGGAAGGAGTCAATCATTGAGGATGTTTCCAGCACACGATATTACCGCCGATATTCAGCCCTGTCCGGTAAAATATGAATATACTGATGGCCAAACGGCAAAAGACCGGGTATTCCGCCCCGGATGGGTTCACCTCGATTGCGACCGTCCGGAATGTGTCGAATGGCGGTTTGTGGGACTTTTGTGACCAAAATGCGGCAGCCTGAGGAAGACCAGCAAACGCCCCCGCGTTCCCGGGTTCCACGCCCGTCACCAGGTCATCTGATTCCCGCGCTCGTGCTGGTTGCGGGGCTGGCGGCCTATTTCGGCTTCGGACTGCATCATTACGTGACGCTGGAGGCCTTGCGCGAACATCATGATCTGCTGACCAAATGGGTGCACGGCTACGGCCTGGTGGCTGGCCTCTGTTTCGCCGCCCTATACGCCGCCGCCGTCGCGCTCTCCATACCCGGGGCCAGCCTGATGACCATCGCGGCCGGACTCATGTTTGGACCCTATCTGGCGACGGTTTTAGTGGTGTTCGGCGCAACAATCGGCGCCACCTTATTGTTTCTCGCCGCGCGTTACGCATTTTGCGATTTTCTGCGAGCCAGAGCCGGTAGCGCCATGGACAAAATGACGCACGGATTCAATGAAAACCCCATGAGCTATTTGTTGATCCTCAGGCTGGTGCCATTGTTTCCGTTTTGGCTGGTCAATCTGGTGCCCGCGTTTCTGGGCGTCAGCCTGACGACCTTTGTGATCAGCACGTTCTTCGGGATCATTCCGGGAACGTTTGTATATGCCCTGCTGGGTGACGGCGCCGGCGCCGTCCTCCATGCCGGAGAAGACCTTGATCTGGCGATCATCTTCGAGCCGCGTTTCCTTGCGCCGCTTATCGGGCTGGGAATCCTGGCGGTCATTCCGGTCGCCTACAAGAAGCTGAAACGCCACGGGAAGCCCGACAATGGCTGAAGTGCTTGAATTCGATATCTGCGTGGTCGGGGCCGGCTCGGGAGGGCTCAGTGTGGCTGCGGGCGTTTCCCAGATGGGGGCCTCGACGGTGTTGATCGAGCGCGCGAAAATGGGCGGCGACTGCCTCAATTACGGCTGCGTGCCGTCCAAGGCGCTGATCGCCGCATCGCACGCCGCCGAGGCGGTGCGCCGCGCGCCCCTGTTCGGCGTCAATACCGCCCCACCGGATATCGATTTCAACCGGGTGCATGACCATGTTCAGGAGATCATTGCCGCCATTGCGCCCCATGACAGCGTCGAACGGTTCGAAGGTTTTGGCGTGACGGTGATCCTGGACCATGCCCGGTTTACCGGACCGCGCGAAATCGAAGCCGGTGGAAAATTGATCCGCGCCCGGCGCTTTGTCATCGCCACGGGATCGTCGCCCGCCGCTCCGCCCGTGCCGGGCCTGGAGACGGTTCCATACTTTACCAATGAAACCATTTTCGAGTGCCGCGAAGCGCCCGGCCATCTCATGGTCATTGGGGGCGGACCGATCGGTGTAGAGCTTGCCCAGGCCCATCGCCGGCTGGGCGTAAAGGTGACGGTCCTGGAGATGTTTGCGCTCATGGGGCGCGACGATCCGGAACTGGTTGAGATCGTCCGCCGCCGGCTTCTGGAAGACGGTATCGAAATCCACGAAGATATCCGTATTGAAGGCGTAGAAGGCAAGGCCGGCCAAATCCTGGTGCGGTTGGACGGCAAGGACGGCCCGTCCGTGATCGAGGGAACCCATCTGCTGGTCGCCGCCGGACGCAAGCCCAATCTGGACGGGCTCGACCTGGACAAAGCCGGCATTGAATTTACGGCGAAAGGCGTCACCGTCGATAAAAGGCTGCGGACCACCAACAAGCGGGTCTTCGCAATTGGCGATATCGCCGGCCCGTTCCAGTTCACCCATATGGCGGGCTATCATGCCGGTATTGTGATCCGCAACGCGCTGTTCCGCCTGCCGGCGAAAATCGACCACAGCGCCGTCCCCTGGGCGACCTATACGGACCCGGAGCTAGCCTGGGTCGGCATGAGCGAAGCCGATGCCCGGACAAAATACGGCAATATCCGGGTCATGCGGTTCCCGTTCGACGAAAATGACCGCGCCATCGCCGAGAGAACGACAGACGGGCTGGTCAAGATCATTACATCCAAGAAAGGCATCGTGGTCGGGGCCGGCATCGTGGGACCCCATGCCGGTGAATTGATCCAGAGCTGGATTTTACCGATTGCGCGGGGCATGCATATCAAGCATGTCGCCGGACTGATCGCCCCCTACCCCACCCTGGGGGAATCCAACAAACGGGCCGCGGGGGCTTATTTCACGCCATCGCTTTTCGGCGACCGGGTAAAAATGATCGTCAGGCTGCTGGCCAGGCTCGGTTAAATCAGCCGGGTTTCCCGGTAACAACTTGTTGAACGCCGGTGAGAATATGTTGATTTGAAAATTTGGGCGCCTGTCTGTCAAATACACTCACGGTTTCGCTGTGGATGTGATACGCAACGGAAATCGGCAACGTTATTTGAACCACACGCGGTGAACGGCCCGATCCGTTCCGCACTTTAAAGACCCCTGGAGGTCCCTATGATCAAGAAAACCATTACCACGCTCAGCATCGTTGCCCTGGCCGCAGCCACCACGGCCCTGCCCGCCGCAGCCGCCAGCATCAACGATTCCGGCATGGTGCAGATTGCGGCCTGTAACCCCTGCGCGGCGAAACATCCCTGCGGCGCCAAGAACCCCTGCGCGGCAAAAAATCCTTGCGCCGCAAAAAATCCTTGCGCCGCGAAAAACCCCTGCGCCGCCAAGAACCCCTGCGGCGCCAAGAACCCGTGCCATCCCTGCGGCGCCAAATAGCCTTCACAGGCAGCCAAATGAAACGTCCTCCCGGTGGGAGGGCGTTTTTTTGTTATGTAGAGCGGAAAGTTATTTTTAAACCGCCGGATTTTGTATAGTCGCCCGTATGGTATTTGGATCCGGCGACCGCAAGTTTCCGACATCCGGGCTTTCCGCCCGACTGCTGGTGTTGACAATTTTCTTCGTGATGCTGACCGAGATCTTCATCTATGCCCCGTCCATCGGGCGTTACCGAATGGTCTATATGGAAGAACGCATCGCCGCGGCTCACCTGGCGAGCCTCGCCATGGACGCGCCCCCCGACCGGGTGATCAGCAATCGGCTTCTCGGCGAACTCCTGAATCATGCGCGGTCCTATGTCATCGTGCT
>CALGIA010000324.1 GCA_937916005.1 uncultured Rhodospirillaceae bacterium | reverse complement strand
TGCATGACTCCCAATACCCAGCCGGTCGCTGAACATCCCTCGGCAATGGCCGACACCACATCCAGATGGGCGCGCATGGTCAGTTGGTGTCCGCCCCAAGCGCGCGGCTGAAGGACTCCGAGGAGCCCGGCACTGATAATAAGGTCCATGTTCTCGTCCGGAACGCGCCGTAGCTCCTCGGTCCGCGCGGCGCGGGTACCCAGTTCCCGCGCCACCTCCTCGGCCCGCCGTTTCAGTTCGGTCGCGACCGCGGCAGAATCCTCCGGCAAATTCGAAGCCGGCGCGTCGGGCATGGCGCCCCTCCCTATATTTGCGATGACCCGCGCTACCGTGGTCCATCACGATTTTGTGAGAGTTTGGCGCTCCCGGTTCCGCACGTCAAGGCCGGTGGGCGTCGGAACGGTCAACCAATCCTTAATCGGAAAACGATAGAACCAATCGGCCCGAACTGGGCCTTTAATTTGGCTATCCTGGTAGATCCCCGACCGATGTTCCGGCTTTTGCGATATTTTTTAATAACCAGCGCCATCACTTTCATCGTGGCGACACTGTCGTTCGCCTATATGTTTCAGCAAAGCGCGGTCGAAGAACTGGTCGAACTCGCCGAGCGCCAGAACATGGTGCTGGCCCAGTCCTTCGCCAACGCGCTGTGGCCTCAATTCGCTTCCTATGTGAGGGGCGCGTCCGAACTCGACGGCGACACGCTAAGGGCGCGGCCGGAAACCCGACAGATTGATCAGGCGATCAAGAAACTGGCGGCGGGGCTAATGGTACTCAATGTGAAAATTTATCATTCAGGGGGGCTAACGGTTTACGCGTCGCAAGCCGATCAGATCGGGCGGAATGAGGACGGGGCCTCCGGTTTCCTGGTCGCCGCCCGACAGGGCCGGCCGTCGTCCAGCCTGACCTTCCGGGAGACCATTCGCTCGATTCTGGGAATCGTCCAAGGCCGCAACCTGGTCGAGAGCTATCTTCCAATCCGGGTCGCCGGCGGTCCGGTGGAGGGGGTGTTTGAGCTCTATCGCGACGTCACGCCGATGATGGCGGATATCGGGAAATCGACCCTAAAGTTTTCTTTCAGACTGTTTCTTGCCTTCGCGGCGCTTTACGCCCTCCTGTTCCTGATTATCCGCCGCGCCGATCGGATACTCACCCAACAATACGCAGCGCTCGAACAGGAAAATGAAGACCGAAAGAAGACCGAGCTTTCCCTTCGCCGGCTCTCATCCATCGTCGAATCATCGGCCGACGCGATCACGGCGATGACACCCAGTGGAGTCATCACCGAATGGAATCAGTCAGCGGAAGACGTATACGGATTCACCGTCGAAGAGGCAATCGGCCGGCACATATCGATCATCACTCCGCCTGATCGGCAGGACGAGATCAGGGAGTTCGGCGAGAAAACCAGTCGGGGAAATCCCATCAAACGGGTGGAAACCGTCCGGATGCGAAAGGACGGAACGCAACTTGAGATAGCCCTGTCCGTCACCCCGATCATGGACGCGGCCGGGAATGTCGTCACACTGACTGGCATCCACCGGGACATCACCGAGTACAAACGGGCGGACGAGGCGCTGCGCGAGAACGCACGCATGCTGGAGACGCAATATGCCAGCCTTGAGCAGGCGCATGAAGAACGCACCCGGGCCAATCAACTGCTCGCCCAGGAAATCGCCGAGCGTGAGCGGGCGGAAGCGGCGCTACAGAAGGCGCGTGACGAGATGGAGGATCAGGTTGTGGAGCGTACAACGCAGCTGAGCGCGGTCCTCACCAGCGCGGTTACCGGCATTATCACCATCGATTCCCAGGGCATTGTTCTCTCTTTCAACCCGGCCGCCGAACGGATGTTCGGCTACGCCGCCGACGAGGTGATTTCCCGCAACATCTCCATGCTGATGCCGGAGCGCGATGCCGTCGAGCACGATGCATTCCTGGCGGGGTATCACTCAGATCAGAAATCAAGGGTTCTGGCGCGGGTGCGGCAAATTACCGGCCGCCGCCGCGACGGCAGCAAATTTCCCTTAGACCTTTCCGTCGGCAAGATGGTTGTCGACGGCAAAATCAGCTTCGTCGGCAATTTGACCGATATCAGCGAACGGCTGGAACAGGAATATCTGCTTCACCAGTCCCAAAAAATGGAGTCGCTGGGCCAGCTGACCGGCGGCGTGGCGCACGAGTTCAACAATCTTCTCACCGTGATCAACGGCTTCGCCGAGCTGGGAGAGCGCAAGGCGGACGATATAGAGCTGACGCGCGAATATTTCGCCGAAATCATCAAGGCTGGCGGCCAGGCCTCCGGGCTCACGCGTCAGATGCTGGCGTTCAGCCGCACCGAGATCGTCGAACGCCGCCTGACCCCCGTCGGCGAAACGATCACCGGGCTTGCACCCATGCTGAAACCGGTGACCGGCTCGAATATCGATCTGCACATGGATCTGAGCGATTCTGAAATTCACGCCATCGTCGATCCCGGCCAACTCTCCCAGGCGATCCTCAATCTCGCAATCAACGGCTGCCATGCCATGCCCGACGGCGGCGAGCTGGTGATCGGCTGCGGTGAGGTCACACTATCCGGCCGACAGATGATGCTGCACCCGGAAATGCGCGACTGTCGTTGCGTCGCCGTCTACGTCACCGATCACGGTTCCGGTATTCCGGACGATATCCTGCCGCAGATTTACAATCCGTTCTTCACCACCAAGGAGACCGGCAAGGGCACGGGGCTCGGCCTGTCGATGGTCTATGGCATGGCCGATCAGTCCGGCGGATTTGTCGATGTCGAGACCGAGATGGGCACGGGCGCCACATTCACCATCTACCTGCCGCTGGCCGAGCCGAGCGAAGATACTCCCGAGGTGGCCGGATGGACTGGAACAGTGCTGATCGTCGAGGGCAAGGCCGGGGTGCGCGAAATCGCCAGCGAGACTCTGGAGGCGCTGGGCCATGATGTTCTGACCGCCGAAAACGGCGCGGAGGCCGGGGAACTGTTCCGCACACAATCGGGCAAAATCGATCTGCTGGTCACCGATATCGCTATTTCCGACCCGAGCGGGCAGGAACTCGCGCGCCGACTGATGGCCGGCAATCCAGACCTCAAGGTCATCTTCCTGTCGACGGACGCCACGCCCGGCGCGGACGCCGACGCAGATTTACAAAATGTAAGTAAATTTCTGCAAAAACCCATAGACCGGCACGAACTCGACCGGCTTGTTGGAGAGCTATTCGAGGGCGTGGACGAACCACCCGTTTAATTAATCCGCTTCCATAAATCCACGGACCTTCCGGTCGT
>CALGIA010000323.1 GCA_937916005.1 uncultured Rhodospirillaceae bacterium | reverse complement strand
GGCGCGCCGGAGGGCCACGAGGTCAATATCCGCGAGGTTCGGCTGTCCGCCGGTGCGGGATTCATTGTCGCCATCTGCGGCAGCGTCATGACCATGCCCGGACTGCCGCGCGTGCCTGCGGCAAACAGCATCACGGTCAATGACGCCGGCGAGATCGAAGGTTTATTCTAAAACCCCATGGCGGAGCATATTCAGCGGCGTTCGGTGGTGGTGTCTGGCCACCGGACCAGCGTTTCCGTTGAAGATGAATTCTGGACTGAAATCGCCGCCATCGCCGCGCGGCGCGGCATGTCGCTCAACGGGTTGATCAGTGAAATCGATCGGGACCGGGACGGCAATCTGTCGTCGGCGGTCAGGCTTTATGTTCTGCGGGAACTGAAGGCGGAATTCAGGGGCGCATCAGGACGATAGTGTTATCTGCCAGCCCATAGAGAAGTTCCGGTTTTCCGTCACCGTCGAGATCGGTCGCCAGAACCCTGGTCATGATTTCCGGCCCTTCAGCCATCCTGGCGATATTCGAGAATTTCCCGCCCGCGAAACTGACCACCCTCATCCTGCGCCGGCTTGCGTCCGGCACGGCAAGGTCGGGGGTCCCATCGCCATTCCAATCGACCACGGCGGACATGTCCAGCATGCGGCTGCCGATCTTGTGGTTTGAAAAGCCGGGCGCTTCATGTTCCTGATGCAGCCCGCCAATCCCAAGCTGATAGAGCCGTAACGTGCCGCCGATGTGGGGCGTTTCCACATAGGCGATTTCGATTTTTCCGTCGCCGTCGAAATCTGCCACGCCGGCCGGGTTGAGCCAGCGGTGGGACTGGCCAATCGGTGGGGTTTCCGCCAGCGGTCTTATGCTGCGCCGGCCAAGCCGGAACACGGATAGGGCCGATCCTTCCTCAAGGTAGCTCCGGATGACAACCAGTTCTTCCCTACCGTCTCCGTCCAGATCGACCAGACGCACGCGCAGATCTTCGAAGACGGAACGCTGATCAATCCTGTAGGTGATTTTTTGACCCTGAGCGGTCAGGACATTAAGGGCCGACGCCTCAACCGGATCGCCCAGAATGCCGTGGCTGTATATTCCCGTTGGGCCGGACAGCCATGCTTTTTTCACGCGGCCGGGGCTTTGCGTGATCTCACCGTCCGGCAACATGGTGGGCATTCGGGTCTCGGGGCGCTCGGTCCGGTCGAATTTTTCCAAAACCAGCCCGTCGGGTCCGGCGTGGATCCGCGCCCAGAACCCGTCGCATTGCTGGACGAAGGCCTGTTGTGCCAGGCCCGGGGTCGCAATTCCCCGGTTTGAGGGTGGTTCCCTCTCGATGGTTTTGATGCACATGCTGCGGAATGTTTCGGTCGGCCATGCCGATGCCGGTAACAGCAATGCGGACAGCATGACCGCCGAATAAAATAAATGTCTCATGGCTTTATCGTTTTTGCAGCCCCTGGAGTAGGTCCCGTATCAAATCCTCGGGCTGTAGTTTCTTAGGCTGTTGCTGCTGCTGCGGTTGTTGCGTGCTTGATGGCTGCTGCTGCGTGCGGCCTTTGAGCACCTGGTTGAGCAGGGATCCAATGCCCCGCTGCAACAGGAAGGCCTGCATTTGTTCGAATTTGAACAAGCGTCTTGGATTGTCCGGGCGGCCGGTCACGCGCATGCCGAACGGCGGCGCCTTGGGATGTTCGGTGAGGCGGAACTGGGCGGCCATGTCCATGTTCCACCGCGGCATATCGACGAATCCCGTCGCCAGCCCTTCGCCCGCATCGGCGGTCAGTTTCATGTCCTTGGTGCCCACCACGCCGTTGCGAATTTGAACCGTGCCGTTGAGTGTTGAAAACCGCGTTGCGCCGCCCCCCATGGCGCTGCCGAACAGGCCAAGAATATCGGTTGCGCGGTTCAGGTTTTTGAGACGGTTGCTGACCGCGGCCAGATCAAAGCCCTTGACCACCCCGTCGCGCACATCGACGCGGCCATCGCCGTTGAGCGACGCAATCATATCGAATTCGCTGTGTCCCCTGGCGGAGAGAGCCATATCGTAATTCAGGATTCCGCCTTCGATGTCGAAATTCCCCGACTGGAACAACGCCTTGCCCACATTGGCCCGGTCAATTCTGACCTTGCCGTTGATGGTCGGTATGTCTGCGCCGACAAGTTTGCCGGTCATGTCAAAAGCGCCGTCGAACATTCTGCCGGCGAGTTTGGAAATGGTCAGGGTCTTGTTTTTGATCGTGGCGGCAAGCTGTGGCCCATCGACCCGGAAGGTGTCCCAGATGATTGCGCGCGCGGCCAGACGAATGTCTGCATCAAGAATGTCCAGCGATCCAAAATCGTAGGGCTGGCGGGAAAAACGTCCGTGGGCCGCGCCTTGTGATGCGGCGCCGGCGGGTACGCCGATCACCGGGCCGGGCCCTGTCGGCGCTGTTCCAGCGGCGGAACCGGCGGGCAGCAACAGATTAAGATCAACCTCGCCCGAGGCCAGGGATGCGGTGAGCTTCGGTTTCGGGCCATCAAGCGCGAGCGTGCCGTCGCCTTCAATCCGGAGTGGGCCGATATCGCCGCGAAGGGATTGCAGATTTACGGATTTGCCGGATCCCTTGATAAGGGTCGTGAGTTTGACGGGGCCAAGATTTTCGCGGGCCGGTCTGTAGTTGGGGTTCAGCGTCCGCATCAACTGGGTCAGGCTCGAATGTGAAAAATTGAAACTGCCGTCAATTTTCACACCCGTCACCGGGTCCACGATGCGTCCGGCCAGGTCGATCTTGGCGCCGACCGCCTTGACCTGCGTATCAATTTCAATGGCTTTCATATCGCCCTTGAATTGGCCGCTCAGTCCAAACAGGCCGTAACGCTTTTTGCCCGGCTTTAGCTGTGCGCCCAACAGGGGCACAAGGTGTGAGAATTCCGGGTGGTTGGCGGCAAGCCGAATATCAAAGCGCGGCGATTTCTGGATATTGCTCAGCGTTCCATCGATCGAGACCTTGGCTCCGGCCAGTTGCAGCGTCGATTTGAGGATGATCTTGTCGGCGGCGGCGTCGGCGCGGCCGCTTAATTTAAGCCTTCCATAGCGCTTTGCCGGCACGGGGGTCTTGATGCCAAGAACCCGCGTCAATCCGCTGATATCCGCGGAATCCGCTGCAAAGTTTCCCCTGAACACCGGGAGCGTCGTAAATCCCTCAATCGCGCCTTTAATCGAAATCGATGTGCCGGCAAGCGACCGGATGCGCGCTTCCTGCATGGCGAGCTTTCCGTTGATCAGGGTGGAGCTGAACCGGATCCCCTGGATCGGCGTCCGGCGAAAATTCAATGTGCCGATGCGAAGGTCCACATTCGCATCGATTTCCGTCAATAGCTTGAGCGGTGACGTGGCGTCTTGTCCCCGCGTGTCACCCCTGGAGGTGGGCGTTGCGCCGGATTGTGACGGTTGACCTTTTTCCTTTTTGCTCTCTGCCGGGGCATAGGCATCAAGATTCAACTGGTCAATGCTGAAGCGGGCGCCGAAGCCCGGCCGCGCCCGGCCTAGCGCATATGTAACGCCGCCTTTTATACGCGATGCATCAAGCCTCATATTGATGTCGGACAGCTGGACCTGGCTGGGATTGCCCGCGACCTTGGCCGTAAAGGTGAATTTGCGAAGCCGGTCGGCGGGGACCGACGCGGTGTCGATTTTCCACCAGTTCATCACGGCCCGCAGATTGTCCGCCCGGAGATCGACCGATCCGTCGAAATTCGGTTTTCCTTTCTTGGCGGTCAGGAAACCGAATATGGACGCTTCCGCGCCGCCCGGCAGTCGCGCCGTCACCTGGTTGAGGGTGAGTTCCCCGTCATTGAGCGAGGCCGCGAATTTGATGCCGCGAATTTGCCCGCCTCGAAACATTGCCGCTTCTACCGTGAGATCGAGCGTGCCGTTGATGTTTTTTGGCAGGGCGAAATCCGGAACGTCGGCGGTTCCGGATTTTGCCTCATTAGCCGGTTGTGTCGCGGTATTTGAAGCGCCTTTTGACCCGGATGCAGGCTTCATCGCCATGATCTTGTCCAAATCGACCCGACCGATTTTGAGGGCAATATCCGCCTGGATTTTTTCGCCCAGCACCGCATTGACGCCGCCATTGGCATGTGTGCCGCCGAAGCTCAGCGCAATGCCGTCAATGGCCACGGTTTTTGCCGACGCATCTATCTGGGCATTAAGCGTAAAAGGCTGGCTCAGCATGTTGGCCGAAGGATGACGGGAGTCCCGTGTGATTTCGGCGATCAGCCTGGCGAGATCCGGACCCTTGGCGCTGATTTTTCCCTTGAGCCGCGGCGCGGCCTGCATGTCGCTCAAGGACCCCGAGATGTCTATTCTGGATTGCGCCCCGGGGATATCAAGATCGATTTTGATTGCCGCCGGACCAGGGGCGGAAATCCGCCCGACGGACGCGGCAATTTTCAGGGGAATTCCACGGGCGGTCAGCCCCCCGTCGACGCCAAAGGGCCCCGACAGTGATTGAGCTGAAATTTCCAGATTGAGATTTTCGATGCGTTCGATCTTCTCCTCGGCGGTGTCGCGGTAAATGACCGTACCGCCCTCAATATGGAGTGAATCGAGCTTGATGGCTTGTGACTGGGCATTTGAGGGCGCGCTTACCGGATCGCCTGATGGCGCCGCCGCCTCCGGTTTTTTGTCCGGCGCGCCCAGCACCCAATTCACCCGCCCGTCGGGCAGGCGTTCCAGCTCGATGATGGGCTTGATCAGCGAAACACTTTCCACCTCGATCCTGCCCAACAGCAAGGGCGCGAGACGTATGCTGACCCGCAGGGATTTAAGTTGCGCCATGTGGGGCGCGGCCGCGCCTTTGATGTTGGCGAATCGCACATCGTTTGCCGACAATCTGGGCGACGGCAAAACAGCTAAATCAAGATCGCCGTTTATTTGCAGATCGCGGCCGGTGGCCTGGCGCACCTGGTCGGCGATTTCCGCCTTGTATCCGTTCCAGTCGATGACGCTGGGGACGATCAGGGCGGCCCCCAGGGCGACTACGATGATTCCGACGGTTCCGAAGAGCAGCTTCCGCATTTTTATCCTCAAATCAGGTCGTAAATTTTACGAATGCGCTGTTGCGCCGTGGTGGAATTCGGTTAGGGTAACATACGCCGGTCTTTCGAGTAGATAGTGACCCCCATAGGAAGATAGAAGGTCTGCGGGCGATGGGCAAAGTCGTAAATCTCAATCAATACCGAAAACAGCGCTCCCAGAAGGAGCGTGAGGAAAACGCGTCCGAAAATCGCATCAAGTTTGGGCGTACAAAAAAGGAACGCATGCTGCTCCAGCTGGAAACCGAGCGTAGTCGCGCGGACCTTGATAATAAGTTACTGACCGATAAATCATCCACGGATGATACCCCGGACACCGAATAATTCAGGGCAGGTCGGGGCCGAATATTTTCCCCGGATTCATCAGATTATGCGGATCGAAACTTCGTTTCAGATCGCGCATCAGATCGAGCCCGTCGCCATGTTCGTCCCGAAGGTAATCGATTTTCCCGAAACCGACGCCGTGTTCGCCCGTGCAGGTCCCGTCCATGGCCAGCGCGCGCGCGACCAGGCGGTCGTTTAAGCGTCCCGCTTCCTTGACTTCCCGTGGGTCGTCCGGGTCGAGCACGAAATCCACATGAAAATTGCCGTCGCCCACATGTCCGACAATGGGCGCGAACAGGCCTGATTGAGCGATATCGGCATTGGTCTCCGCGATACATTCGGCCAATCGGGAAATCGGTACGCAGACATCGGTCGGCCACCCCCGGCATCCCGGCCGCGCGGCGACATTTGCGTAATGGGCGTCATGGCGCGCCTGCCATAATTTGTTCCGGTCTTCGGGGCGGTTTGCCCACTGGAAATCCAGCCCGCCATGGTCTTCCGTAATGGCCTGGGTCAATGCGACCTGTTCCAGCACGCCGGCCTCGGTGCCGTGGAATTCAAAAAACAGCACCGGCGCGACGGGGAAATCCGTGTTGGAATATTTGTTCAGCGCTTCCGCCTGAAGCTGGTCAATCAGTTCGACACGGGCCACGGGTATGCCGGACTGGATAATCTGAATGCAGGAATTCACCGCCGCATCGACCGATGGAAAGGGGCAAACCGCCGCCGAGATCGCCTCCGGTATGCCGTAGAGCCGAAGGGTGATTTCGACGATCACGCCCAACGTGCCTTCGGATCCGACGAAAAGCCGGGTCAGATCGTAGCCGGCCGCTGATTTGCGCGCCCGGCTGGAGGTGCGGATCAGCCGTCCGTCGGAAAGCACGACCGACAGGGACAGCACGTTTTCCCGCATGGTTCCGTAGCGCACCGCGTTCGTGCCCGACGCCCGCGTCGCCGCCATGCCGCCGATGGTGGCGTCGGCGCCCGGGTCGACGGGGAAGAACAATCCCGTATCGCGCAAATGTTCGTTGAGCTGCTTGCGGCGGACGCCCGGCTCGACCCGGACATCCATGTCCTCGGCATTGACCTGGATGATTTTGTTCAGCCGGCTGGTGTCGATCGATATGCCGCCCTGCAGCGCGGCCACATGACCCTCAAGGGAGGTGCCGACCCCGAACGGAATCATCGGAATTTTGCGCGCCGCGCAGAGCCGGGTTATTTCGATGATTTCTTCGGTGGACTCAGGAAAGACGACCGCGTCCGGCGGATGGGTCTTGTGCCAGGATTCGTCCCGCCCATGGGCGTCGCGCACGGGCGCCGATGTTGTCACCCGGTCACCCAGCAGGTTGGACAGGGCGGTGATCAGGTCTTCCAGCCGCCGGTTGTCGCCTGCTTCTGCATCCGTTCCCGCTCCCATGGCGTTATATCCGGGTCGAGGCTGCGGAAATGTCGCCGACGAACATGCAGCCCGGCATATGGGTGATGGCGAGTTCCGGCCTTGCATTCAGGATGGCTTCCTGGGGCGTGACGCCGCAGGCCCAAAATATAGGAATCTGGCCGTCCAAAATTGTTACCGCCGCGCCGAATTCCGGATTGTCGATATCGCGTATGCCGATGGCAGCAGGATCGCCGCGATGGATCGGTCCGCCATGGGCCATGGGGAAATGGCTGGTGATTTCTTCGGCCCGGTCTGCGTCCGCGGGCAGGAACGGGCGCATGGACACCACCATGGGGCCGTGAAACCGGCCCACCCGGTCGGTCTGGACGCCGGTCCGGTACATGGGCACGAAACCGGTTCCGGTTTTCCCGATATGGGCCAGGGTGAGCCCGGCCTCGAACAAGGCTTCCTCGGCGATGAAGGAACATCCGAGCAGGAAAGTCACGAGATCGTCACGCCACAGATCCAAGATGTCGTCCGGTTCGTCCACCGGTTCGCCGTTGCGGAACACCCGATAACGCGGCAAATCGGTCCTGACGTCCGCGCCGGGGGCGATGTTCCGGGGAACCGGGTCGCCGGGCGCGAGCTCTTCCAGAATGGGGCAGGGCTTGGGATTGGCCAGGCAGAATTCCCGGAACTCATCGGCGTCCGCTCGGGGCAGGATCACCATATTGGCCTGAACATGGCCCACGGCATGGCCCGATGTTGGTCCCGAATAGGATCCATCGCGGCATTTGCGGCGTAATTCAGCGAGGTCCATCTCATGCTTCCCTTATGGTTGGCCGTCAGTCCTTCGGTCCATATCCGCCGCCGCCCGGGGTTTCGATCACGAAGATATCACCGGGCGCCATCTCGGCTGTATCGTTGCCGCCAAGTTCATCCACCGAGCCATCGGTGCGCTCGACATAGTTGCGGCCGCAGGCGCCGACCTCTCCCCCGGCCATTCCATAGGGTGGGATAATTCGGTGGCTCGACAGGATGGACGCCGTCATGGGTTCGAGGAATTGCACCCGCCGGATCACGCCGTTGCCGCCGGGATGGGCGCCATCGCCGCCCGATCCTTGCCGGATCGCAAATGAATCCAGCAGGACCGGGAACCGCCACTCCAGAATTTCCGGATCGGTCAGCCTTGTGTTGGTCATATGGGTATGGACCGCGTGGACCCCGTCATGATCGGGCCCCCCGCCATCGCCGCCGCAGATGGTTTCGTAATATTGATGATTGTCGTTGCCGAAGGTGAAATTGTTCATGGTTCCCTGGGATGCGCCGGCGAGCCTCAGTGCGCCGAACAGCGTATCCGTGATGGCCTGAGAGGTTTCCACATTGCCCGCGACCACGGCGGCCGGATATTTCGGGTTCAGCATGCAGTTGTCGGGGATCACGATTTCCAGCGGTTTCAGGCATCCGGCATTGAGCGGGATTTCGTCCTCGCACATCACACGGAATACATAGAGTACCGCCGCCATGGCGACCGCCGAGGTGATGTTGAAATTATTGTCCTGTTGTTCGGACGTGCCGGTGAAATCGACCTTGGCCGAGCGATCTTCCTTGTTCACGGTAATGGCGACGGCAATATGCGCGCCGAAATCCATTTCATATTCGAACGCGCCGTCGGACAGGGAGTCAATCACGCGCCGGACCGATTCCTCCGCATTGTCCTGGACATGCTTCATATAGGCGCGCACCACGTCGAGACTGAAATGGCGGACCATCTTGCGCAGTTCCTGCAGGCCTTTTTCGTTGGCCGCGATATGCGCCTTCAGATCGCCGAGATTGTGATGGAAATTCCGCGTGGGGTAGGGGGCCGATGAGAACAGTTCCTCGGTTTCTTTTTCCAGCAATCTTCCCGCGGCGACGAGCTGGAAATTGTCGATCAGCACGCCTTCCTCGTCGATATGCCTGGAATTCGCCGGCATGGAACCCGGCGTTATGCCGCCAATTTCCGCATGGTGGCCGCGCGATGCCACATAGAACAGCAATTCGCTGTCGGAATCGTCGAACACCGGTGTTATCACGGTCACGTCCGGCAGATGGGTGCCGCCGTTATAGGGTGCGTTCAACATGAACACGTCGCCGGCATTGATGGTGCCTTCGCGCTGGCGGACGATTGATTTCACGCTGTCGGACATGGATCCCAGATGGACCGGAATATGGGGCGCGTTGGCCACCAGATCGCCTTGGGTATCAAAGATCGCGCATGAAAAATCGAGCCGTTCCTTGATGTTGACCGAATAGGACGTGTTCTGCAGCACGCCGCCCATCTGCTCGGCGAT
>CALGIA010000322.1 GCA_937916005.1 uncultured Rhodospirillaceae bacterium | reverse complement strand
TCGAAATGGGTGCCATCATGCCGATGGCGTCCATGTTCTGGTGGCTTTCCTTGTGCAGCCGCCGGGTCGATCCCTGGCCGATAAGCCCGACCACGGGGGCCCGGTCCATATTGGCGTCGGCCAGCCCGGTGACCAGGTTGGTCGCGCCCGGCCCCAGCGTGGCCAGGCACACGCCCGCCTTGCCGGTCAGCCGGCCATAGGTATCGGCCATGAAGGCCGCCGCCTGTTCGTGGCGGCACAGCACGAACTGGATGGAACTGTCGTTCAGCGACAGCATGATGTCGGCGTTTTCCTCGCCGGGAACGCCGAAGATCTGTTCGACGCCTTCCGCTTCGAGACACCTGACGAAAAGATCCGACGCTTTCATCGCACAACCCCCAAATTTACCGATAACCCGGATTCATCCTAGCATGAAAATGCCCGCGTTGTTTATCAAGCTTCCTCAACCAGCGAATATTTGTCTTCGCCGGCCAGGCAGGCGGCCTCGGGCAGGCCAAGTTCGCGGCGGACGATGTTGTTGCCCTGGACAATGGCGATCAGCTTGTTGGCCGCATGGCGGCGGCTCATGCCTTCACGCCCCATGCCGCAATCAGACGCAATGACCAGCCGTTCAGCGGGGATATGTTCCAGCCCATGACGGATCGTGGCCGCGACCTCGTCGGCGCGCTCGACCTGCAGGGTGTGGTGATCGATCACCCCGATGGCGATTTTCTTGTCGTCGGCGATGACCTGTCCGATGCCTTCCAGATCCGCGCCGCCGGAACTGCAGCATTCGAAAGTCAGGATATCCGCGTCGACCTTGTTGAGCGCTTCCAGCGCCGGGGCGTAGCTTTGCTGGGTCGCGAAGATGCGCTGCTGGGCCGGGTTGCCCCAGCATGTGTGACACCAGATTTCCGTCTTGCCGCGCAGGCCTTTCACCGTGTTGTTGAACACCTCGACCATGAAGTCCGGGTTCAGCACGCCGTCGGTCAGCCCCTTGGCGGCGAGCAGGTGGATCTGGGTTTCCTCCATCTGGACCGCCGGGCAGCCCGCATCGACCAGTTCGGTGAGCTCCTCGTTCAGCGCGTCGGACACCGCCATGATGCAGTCGCGCAGATCCTTGTAATGGAAATCGCGCACCGCCAGCGCCAGCAATTCGGGCGTGATGGTGCCGAATTTCACCGGTCGCGTGGTCAGCCGCTGGGCGGTTTTCCACACCGACGTATATTGCAGATTGCCGCGCCCGACCGGCCCGGTCAGGTCGGGCATGATTCGGGCTTCCAGCACTTCGTGCAGGATTTCGCCCCGCTTGCTGGGAATGCCGGCCCGCCCCCCTTCCGCCTTGTAGGCGAAATCGCCGGAAAACCCGTCCATGTGGTTGGGCGCATAGGAAAACCAGCTATGGCCGCCCACATCGGCGTCGAAGCGCGCATCGCCGTCGGTCAGGATATCAAGCCCGGCGACTTCCTGGTCGCGCAGATAGCTCGATACGGCGTCGATATATTGTTCCCGGAACCCGGTCAGCACCATGGCTTCGCGAAAGCCGCGCTTGCCGAGATTTTCCGTATACCAGGCCGGGCGCGGCAAGGATCCGATGATGGTGGTGGGCAGGATGATGCCGTGGGTTGCTTTGAACATGTCAGAGCCTTTCTTCCAGGTGTCATTGAGGCGGAATGCCGGGGAGGCGGAATGCGGGGCCGGTGTCGGACCGGGTCATGCCTGCTTCCAGGTCATCGATGAGTGTATGGATGCGGTCGATATGCGGGTCCTTGTCGAAACCCTGATAGAGAAACCCGGCGGAGCGCACCGGATCACCGGCGAAATATCGCTCGTAAAGCTGCTGACGGCCGGAAAATCCCGATACCGCGGCGTCATAAGCCAGGCGGAACAGCTTGATGCGGGTGCGCGAATCCCCATTGGCGGATTGGTAGTAGCGGTCGACGTCGGCGGCGCGCTCGCCCTCGGTTTCGGCGAAGGACGGCAGCATGAACAAACCGCCCGCGCCCATGTTCTGGATGATCTCGCAGGCGCGGCGGAACAGCTGTGGAAACATGAAACGCACCGCGCCGAGCGGGCCGGGCGCCGGCGCCATGGTGCCGAACGGGGTTTCAATGGCCTCCGCCTCGCTGGCAATGACCGCCGACCGCATGAATTCAGTGGTGTTGATCAGTTCGGCCAGCATGCCCTGGACATGTTGATGCACGTCGATATTGGTGCTTTTGGCCAGCGCGAATCCAAGCCCCATGATGAATTCCGCCTTGGACCAGTCCTTCACCGAATATTGGTGGGCCATATGGGCATGGGCCTGGGTGTGACGGTAGATGCCGTTGAAGACCGCAACGTCGCGATGAATGAAAACCCGTTCCCACGGCACCAGCACGTCATCGAAGATGACCATACAGTCGCTGTCGTCGAACCGCGCCGCAATCGGATGGTCCATCGCCGAGCCGGCCCCGGTCGGATAAAGCGGCGGGCGCGCGATCATGCGCAGCCCGTCCGTCGCCACCGGAATGGCGAACCCCATGGCGAAGGGTTTCGCGGCCTCGGTTTCGGGCAATGGGAATGTGGGAGCGGACATGACCAGTATTTCATCGGAAAACGCGCCCAGCGTGGCCAGCATGCGCGCGCCCGACACGACGATGCCCGCATCGGTTTCACGCACCACCCGGGCGGCCAGATCATTGGCGTCGAGCTGTTCCGAGACGTCGCGCGACCGGTCGGCCTGCGGATTTGTCAGGGAATGGGTCAGGGCCAGGTCGTTTTCACGGACATGTTCGTAATAACGCCGCACGTTGTCGGCATAGGGTCCGAACCCGTCGGCGCCGGCTGCATAACCCGCCAACCCCACATTCAGGAAATCGGGACTGCGCGGGAACATGCCGAGACAGTGATCGTTCCAGCGCTTCATCATCACGCGGCGGCGCACCAGATCGTCCCGCGTTTCGGGCTGAATGAAGGACAGCCCGACCCGGTCGCCCGTGCCGGGCGACTCATAGGTCATTTCATCGATCAGGGCGGGGTCACATTGCAAATCATAGAGCTCGGCCAACGACTGGGCCCCGCCGGCAAGCCGCGCATCCACGGTCACATCGGCGATGCGGTCGCCATCCATCCAGAGCTGACGCCCATCGCGCAACCCGGCCAGTACCTGTCTGCCGTTCCGGACGCCCATTTTCGACACGCTTCTTTCACGAAAATTTCAAATGCTTTTCCGACCATTGAGGGCTAGGCTAAGCGCAACAAGAAAAAAGATAACACGTTGTTGTGCTGGGGTGCGATGGCCGGTGGCCAAAATTATTTCAAACACGTCCCCGTTTCCGCGTACAGACGCAAAAATACGGTTGCGCCTCACGCCCGAATGAATGAAAATTATGCTGCAGAACAAATACGGGAGGAAAGTCACATGAGACTCATTACCAAGGCCGCGACGGTTGGGTTTGCATCCCTGCTTGCATTAAGCGTCAGCGCGACATCATTTTCGAGTGATGCCGCCGCCGCATGGAAACCGCAGAAACCGGTAGAATTCGTCATCATGGCCGGCAAGGGCGGGGGCGCCGACCGGCTCGCCCGCTTTATCCAGGGCATCATCAAGAAGCACGGATTTGCCTCACTTCCCTTCGTGCCGATCAACAAGGGCGGCGGATCGGGCGCCGAGGCGTTGCGCTATGTGCGCGACAAAGCCGGTGACCCACATGTCATCATGGCGACGCTGAACAGCTACTACACCACGCCGCTGCGCAACCCGGGCCTTGGGGTCGATATTTCCAAGTTCACGCCGATCGCTCGCATGGCGGAAGATACGTTCCAGCTCTGGGTCAGCTCAGACACCAAAATCATGAACGTCGAACAATATGTCGCGGCGGTCAAAAAGGCCGGCATGGCGAATTGGAAAATGGGCGGCACCGGCAAGGGCGCGGAAGATTCCCTGGTCACGGCGATGCTGGAAAAGACATACGGTTTCCAGGTCACCTATATCCCGTTCAAGGGCGGGGGAACCGTCGCCAAACAGCTCATCGGCAAGCACATCAACTCGACGGTCAACAACCCGTCCGAGCAGATGGGTTTCTTCCAGGCCGGCAAATCGCGCCCGCTCGCGACCTTTACGCCGAATCGGCTGAAAGTGTTCCCGAACGTGCCGACATTCCGCGAATTGGGCCATGATCTGGTCTATTTCATGCAGCGCAGCGTGGTCGCGCCTCCCGGCATTTCCAAGGATGCCCAGGCCTACTATGTGGGCGTGTTCGAAAAAGTCTATCAGTCCAAGGAATGGCAGACCTATCTCACCAAAAAGGGTTTGCTCCCGGGTTGGCTGACGGGCGATAAGCTGACATCCTATTTCGTCAAGGAACGTGAGGCGCATCGCAAGCTGCTCGCGTCCATGGGCGAAATCAAATAGAGCGTCGGTTTACCGGGGCTTAAATAGTACCAGAGGGAGGAGATCGCACAATGCGATTGGCGGAGCTTGTCATGGCCGTCGCCATGGCGATCTTCTCCCTCTATTTGATGTGGAAGAGCGCCGAATTGCCAATTGGCTGGATCGAAGGATCCGGGCCGGGGGGCGGCGCGTTCCCGTTCTGGCTTGCCGCCGGCATGCTGATCTGCTGTATCTGGATCATCGTCCGCTGGGCGAAACGGCTCAGCCCACCGTCCCGATCAACCGAATCTTACATGAACGCCATGTCGATCAAGGCGTTTCTGATCGGCGCGGGGTCGCTGACGGTCCTGATCGGCGGCATTCATATCGTCGGGGTCTATGTCATGGTCCCGCTTTTCCTGATTTTTCACATGCGCTATCTTGGCGGCCATCCGTGGACCGTTACCGCGCCGGTGGCGGTGGGGATGCCGGTTTTCACCTTTTTCTTCTTTGAAATCGCGCTGCATATCACCCTGCCCAAGGGCTATACCGAGCCCGCCTTTTACCCGCTTTATGAATATTTCCTGGGGTGATCGCGTGAAAAACAATCCCATGACCAAGAAAGCCTGATCAGGATGGACGTTCTCGCAGCCTTGATGGACGGGTTTTTCATTGCCTTCGAGCCCCTGAACCTGGGGCTGGTGATATTCGGCTGCATGGCCGGCCTGTTTATTGGCGCCATGCCCGGGCTGGGGTCTGTCAACGGGGTGGCGATTTTGCTGCCGATGACCTTCCTGGTGCCGCCCACCTCGGCCATCATCTTCCTGGCCGCATTGTATTACGGCGCCATGTATGGCGGGGCCATTTCATCCATCATGTTGGGCATACCGGGCGCATCGACCGCGGTGGCGACCACATTCGACGGCCGCCCCATGGCGCTGAAAGGCATGGCGGACAAGGCGCTTGTGGGCGCGGCGGCGGCATCCTTCGTGGGCGGCACCATTTCGATCATCCTGTTCACCGCGTTTGCGCCGCCCCTGGCCGATGTCGCCCTGGCATTCGGGCCGCCCGAGGAATTCGCGCTGATGATGCTGGCCTTCGCGACCTTTATCGGTCTCGGCGGCGATGACATCCCCAAGACCTTCTTCTCCATCTTCATCGGGCTGGTGATGAGCTCCGTGGGGCTCGACATCATCAGCGGTAATCCGCGCCTGATCTTCATGGATCTGCCTGGGTTTTATCACGGCATCAATTTTCTGGTTCTGGCGATCGGGATTTACGGCATCGGCGAAATGCTGTGGACCGTCGAACAGGCCAAGGGAGATGTCATCGTCACCAAGGTCACCGTGACCGTGCGCGGGATCATCGAGGCGCTGAAAGATCTGCGCAAGACCAAAAAAGTCATGTTCATGGGATCCATCCTGGGATTTTTCGTCGGCATCCTGCCCGCCGCGGGGGCCACCCCGGGGTCGCTGATGGCCTATGGCGTGGCCAGAACCATGTCGAAAGACCCGGACTCCTTCGGCAAGGGCAATATCGAAGGCGTCGTTGCCCCCGAGGCGGCCAATAACGCGGCGTCGACCGGGTCCATGCTGCCCATGCTGACCCTGGGCATTCCGGGGTCGCCGACCACGGCGATCCTGCTGGGCGGGATGGTGATCTGGGGACTGGAGCCCGGCCCCATGCTGTTCATCGAGCACAAGGAATTCGTCTGGGGGCTGATCGCCAGCCTCTATGCGGCGAATTTTTTCGCCCTGGCGATCAACATCGCTTTCGTGCCGGCCTTCATGATGGTGTTGAAAATGCCCTTCACCATCTTGGCCCCGATCATTTTCATCCTGTGCATTGTCGGCGGATTCGCGCCGACCCAGGACATGCACGATGTCTGGCTGATGCTGGTTTTCGGCGTGATGGGCTATTTGATGCGCAAGCTTGACTATCCGCTGGCGCCGATGGTGCTGGCGATTGTGTTGGGTCCGTTGGCGGAAGCGTCCGTACGCCAGTCGCTGATGATGTCCCACGGCTCATTTGCGACATTCTTTGAGCGGCCGATTTCAGGCACGATCATGCTGATCGCCATCGGACTTTTCGCCTGGCCCATTTTCAGCACCGTGAGAAAACGGTTCCGGTCCGGCGCCTATGGCGCCGAAGGATAAAAAGGCTCGCCGTTCAATCGGCGCATTCAGAGGAGCGGTCGTCATGGCGGAAACAGCAATATTCGGACCCGGCGGGTACCGCTATGTCCGGGGACCCTTCCAGTATTCCGGCGGCGTTGCCGCCGAGGCGGGGTACGCCATTGAGCGCGTGCGCTTTGCCACCCCCGTACCCATCGAACAGGGTTTCGCGGAAATCGAGGCTCATTTGACATCCATCGGGCGGCCGGTCACCGCGTTCTGCGCCTGCGAATTACGGTCCCCCGCGCCGTTCACCGAAGAAGGCTTCATCGCCTTCAACCGGGGCTATATCGGCACGCTGGAACGCTGGGGCATTTTCAAGGATGAGGAAAACCCCGTCGCCCGGTCCAATGTCTGCCCGGAAATCAACGCTCCCTCCGCGCCCAGCTTCGAAGCCTTCAGCTATACCGTTCCGGCCCCGGCGCCCACCTCCGCCCGGGCGGGGAACGTCAAAAGCTTCGTCATTGCCGGCTCCGGCGAAGCGTCGGAAAAACCCGGCAACTACAATGAACGCATCATCCGCCTTGGCGACACATCGCCAGGCGCGCTGCGCGAAAAGGCGCAATATGTGTTGGGCGCCATGGAAGGCCGCATGGAAGCGCTCGGCATGGGATGGGCGGATGTCACCACAAGCCAGGTCTACACGGTGCACGATCTGCATCCGTTCCTCGCCGATGAAATCGTCACAAGAGGCGCCGCCCCCGGCGGCCTGACCTGGTACTACGCCCGCCCGCCGGTTGTCGGGCTGGAATATGAAATGGATGTGCGCGGCGTGCCGGTCGAACGGGTGATCTGAACCGGGTCACAAAACCCCCGTCGCGCTCAGGATGATCAGGGTGGCGAGGCCTGGGGACACGATCCGGATCAGCCATATCCATATGATTCCGAGCCGGGCGCCCATAAGCCCGGCTTCCGTCTGCGCGGGGATAGCGCCCCAACGCCAGCCGACGAAAAGCGAGATCAGAATCCCGCCGGTGGGGAGCATGTATCCGGAAACGGCCTGATCCATTGCGTCGAAAATGCCCCGCCCATTGATCCGGACATCGCCCAGGACGCCGAAGCTGAGCGCGGACGGGATGCCCAGGGCAAAGCCTGTCATCCCCACGACGACCACCGCCGCGCGCCGCCTTACGGCGAACCGGCCGATCACGAAAGCCACCGGCACTTCCAGCATCGATATCATGGAAGTCAGGGCCGCAGCGACCAGCAGAAAAAAGAACACCGCGCCGACAATCTTGCCGCCGGGCATGGCGAGAAAAATTTTGGGAAGGGTAATGAAGGCCAGTTCCGGTCCCGCGGTCGGGCTGATGCCGAACGCGAAGACGGCGGGGAAGATCGCAAGCCCCGCAATGATTGCGAATAATGTATCGCCGGCAATGATCGCGGCGGCGGACGGAACAAGCCGCACGTGGCGCGGCAGGTAGCCGCCATAGGTAATGAAAACCGCCATGCCGACGCCAAGAGAGAAAAACGCCTGGCCGAGGGCGGCGACATAGATTTCGGGCCGTAGAAACGCGTCCTTTTGAGGCATCAGCAGGAACGACCAGCCCTTTTCAGCCCCCGGCAGGGTCAGTCCGAAGATGGCCAGTGAGATCACGATCAGCGCCAGCAACGGCATCAGGACCCGGTTGGCGATCTCGATCCCGCGCCGGACGCCGCCGGAGACCACCAGCATGGCAACGGCGATGGTGGCGAACTGCCAGGCGACGGGCTCGGTGGACCCGGCGATGAAATTTTCGAAAAAAATGGCGAAACCGGATTCGGTTTGCCGCCACAATGCTCCGGTCACCGCGCCGTGGAAATATTTTAGCGCCCAACCCGCGACAACGCTGTAATAGGACAGGATCAGAAACCCGATCACGACGCCGATCCAGCCGGCGACCGACCAGCGGCTGCCGGGCGCAACCTTGTGAAAGACGGACACCGCGTCGCCCTGCCCATGCCGCCCCAGCGCCAGTTCGGCGATGATGATCGGCGCGCCGACCAGCAGGACGCAAACCAGATAGATCAGCAGAAACGCGCCGCCGCCATTCTCGCCCGCGACATAAGAAAACCGCCAGATATTGCCGATCCCGACGGCGGAGCCGATCGCCGCCAGGATAAACCCCTGGCGGGACCGCCATTGCTCACGGGACCCGTCCGCCACCTTTACGAAAGCGCCCTACTTCACCGTGACGCAGGTGCACGACGACAGATGGCTGACCTTGTGGGATACGCCGCCCATGAACAGATCGGCGAATTTACCCAGACCCCGGCTTCCCATGACGATCATGTCGGCGTGCTCGGTTTCCGCGGCGGCAAGGATCGCCTCGGCGGCGGACCCGTCGACGATTTGCACCGCGACATCCGATGCGCCCTTGGCCTTGGCGGCCTCGACGGCCTTGTCGGTGATCAATTTACCGACCTCGCTCAAAATATCACTGGGCACCGGCAACATGATCGGAGCCCCGCCCGTGGCCGACGCCATGGTGGCGTCCAGCATGGACTGTTCGAGTTCTTCAAGCTTCGCGATAACCGACGCCGGAGCGCCGATTTCCCGGCTGAGTATTTTGACATCCGTGGCCGACATATGATGCATCAGAACATGCAGGATGACGATCCGCGCACCGTATTTACCGGCAATGTCGGCGCCCAGATCGATCGCTTTATTGGCATGATCCGAGCCGTCGGTCGGAACCACAATTGTCTTGATCATTTTCGGTTTCTTTCTCTGTTATTCGACTGTCGAACTAATGATTCCGGATTTCAATCTTGCGGGATTTTTCCGGCGGAGGTCCGGACTTCGGAACGTTTATGGTAAGCACGCCATTCTTGAACTCGGCCTTGATCTTGTCCGGGTCCGTATCAACGGGAAGCCGGAACGAGCGCAGAAATGAACCGAACGACCGTTCGGAAAAGAAGTACGTCTTGCCCTCTTCCTCATGCTCGGAATGTTTTTCGCCCTTGATGGTCAACATGCCGTCATGCACATCCACATCGATATCATCGCTGGAAACGCCGGGCAACTCGATATTGATTTCATAGGTCTCGCCGGTCGCGTTGGCATCCGCCTGGGGCGAGAAAAAATCGGCGATCTGTTGTTTGAGTCCGCGCAGCGGACCCGGAAGGCCGGAAGACCAGTTGCTTTGGGTTTCTCCGGCGGTGTGGGACTTTTCAACCATTAGCTTTCTCCGGTTATCATCAGGTCAACGATGACGGGATGCCATCGCGGCTTCACACAAAGAATCTCACTGACCACATAGAACGGATGAATTCTGATCTCGGTTTTTCCACGACACATTGACCTGTGTTAACGCAGTTTGGCGCGACACAAGATGAGTCCTTGGCTATAATTTATGCAACGAGAGGCAAATCACAAGAAGGCGGATCACCCATGGCCATCGGATTTCGCATCGATACGGACGACGAAAAAGCGTTTCGCGCGGAAGTGCGGGAATGGCTGGACGCCAATTTGCCCGACGATTTGCGCGGACTGTCGACCCGGCCGCCCTTCGACCGGTCGCAGGTCTGGTTTCACATGCTGGCCGAGCGCGGATGGATCGCGCCGCACTGGCCCAAAACCCATGGCGGGATGGACGCCACCATCAACCAGCAGATCATCCTGCGCGAGGAACTGGCCAATGTGGGCGCACCGGAAATTTCCAGCCAGGGGCTCAACCATATCGGCCCGATCCTGATGGAATTCGGCACGGACGCGCAAAAGCAACAGCATCTGCCCCATATTCTCGCCGGCACGGTCAATTGGTGCCAGGGCTATTCGGAACCCAATTCAGGCTCGGACCTGGCCTCCCTGCGGACCCGGGCCGACCGGGACGGCGACACGCTGGTGGTCAACGGCCAGAAAATCTGGACCACTTGGGCGCATCATTCCGACTGGATTTTCGCTCTGGTCCGCACCGATCAGGACGCGCCGCGTAAACAGGCCGGGATAAGCTTCCTGCTGATCGATCTGACCACGCCGGGCATTGTCATCCGCCCGATCAAGACCATCGCGGGCGATGATGAATTCGCCGAGGTGTTTTTTGAAAACGTGTCCGTGCCGATGTCGAATCTTATCGGCAACATCAATGACGGATGGCGCATCGCCAATTCGCTGCTGGCCCATGAACGGCTCAATACGGCGTCGCCAACCCATGTGATCAATGCTCTGGACCGGGTCAAGAAAGTCGCCACGGCCAGCGGCCTGATGGACGATGCGGGGTTCCGCGACCGGCTGGCCCAGGCCGAGCTGGATGCGGTCGGGCTGGCGGCATTATACAGCCACGCGGTCGGCATCACCGCGTCGGGGCGGCCGCTGGGCCCGGATTCATCGATCATGAAAATCTATTCCACCGAAATCCTGCAGCGCACCGTGGATCTGTTGTTCGAAGCGGCCGGAAGCGAGGCCGCGTCATCGGGGCGCATCGACACGGACGATGGATCCGTCGACGTGGCCACATTGCTGCTGCAGGTCCGGCGCGCAACCATCTATGGCGGGTCGTCGGAAATCCAGCGCAACATTCTCGCCAAGCGGGTGCTGGGATTGCCCAGCTAATTAAAACCCGGCGACGCCACCGTCGCTGCGTGGATCGGTGGCGCCTTCCAGGCCGCCGTCGGCATGGCGCACCACCGCGCCGGCATGGCCCATCAGATCGCTGAACGGCTCGACGATTTCCGTATTGTGGCCCACCGCCTGAAGCGCCTGGACCAGGGCCGGATCAAAGCGGGATTCCAGCTTAAGGGTCATGGTTTCATCGCCCCAGGTGCGGCCCAGCAGCCAGCGCGGCGCGGTGACCGCCTGCTGCAGATCCTGGCCGAAATCAACATGGCGGGTATAGATTGCCGCCTGGGTCTGGGGCTGGCCCTCGCCGCCCATGGTGCCATAGGCCATGGTGCGCCCGTCACCCAGCAGGGCCAGCGCCGGGTTCAGGGTGTGGAACGGTTTGCGGCGCGGCGCCAGGCGGTTGCGCGCGCCGTCCGTGAGCGAAAAGCTTGAACCGCGATTTTGCCAGACGATGCCCGTGTCGCCCAGCACCACCCCCGATCCGAATTCCCAATAGATGCTCTGGATATAGGACACCGCGCGGCCCTGACCGTCGATCGCCCCCATCCAGATGGTATCGCCCGGCGCGCTGGTATGCGGCCAGGGCAGGGCGCGGGCCGGATCGATGCGGTTCGCCGTGGCGTCAAGGAAGTCGTCGGTCAGCCAGTCGGCCGGGTTTTCGGTCATGCAGGACGGGTCGGTGATATGGGCGTCACGCAGCAGGAAGGCCTGCTTGGCGGCCTCGACCAGCCCGTGAATATGATCGAAACCGTCCGCTTCGGTAACGCCAAGACGCTCGAACAATCCCAGGATCATCAACGATGCCGCGCCCTGGGTCGGCGGCGGCATGTTGTAGACCCGGCCCGACGACAATTTCACCGACAGGGGCGTGACCAGTTGGGCCCGGTGGGACGCCAGATCATCCAAAGTGACGGGACTGCCCGCATCGGCCAGATCGGCGGCGATTTTTCTTGCCAGCGCGCCGCGATAAAAACCGTCCAATCCGTTTTTCGCGAGATCGGCCAGGGTCGCGGATAGGCGCGGATTGCGAAATTTCGCACCCTCCCGGTTATTGGTCAGGAACAGATCGGCGAAGCCCGAAATCGCCTTCAGCTCGTCGCGCTTTTTTTCCACTGAGTGGAACTGGTTTCCACTCAGTGGAAATCCCTCGCGCCCATACCAGATTGCGTCCTCCAGCAGGCGCCCCAGCGGCATTTTCCCGCCCCACTTCGCCGAGATGTCCAGCGCCGCGTTCCAGCCCGACACCGCGCCGGCGACCGTGTTGGCCGCCAGGGGCCCGCGCGACGGGATCGCCGCCAACCCGGCCCCGGCATAGAGCGCGTCATCGACCGCGCCGCCCGCCGCCCCGCAGGCATCGATTCCCACCGGCGGGCTGCCCGGCTCATGAACGATCCAGAACCCGTCGCCGCCGATG
>CALGIA010000321.1 GCA_937916005.1 uncultured Rhodospirillaceae bacterium | reverse complement strand
CCTTGACTCCGCCAATCTCTAAACTCCATTTCGGAACAGGGGTTTGAATGGCTGACACTAAAAGCACTGCCGCTTCGGGGGCAGCTTCGGGGGCCGATCTCTCGGGGTTGAGCTTCGAGGACGCGCTTGCCGAGCTTGAGAAGATCGTGCGCCAACTCGAAGAAGGTGGCGGCAAGCTCGACGACGCAATCGGCGCGTATGAACGCGGTGCGCTGTTGAAGAAGCATTGCGAGGAAAAATTGCGGGAAGCCCGCGCCAAGGTCGACAAGATTTCGCTGGGCCCGGACGGCTCCCTTCAAACGGAGCCCGCGGCAAGTGAGTGAGGTCATGACTTCGGATTTGCTGTCCGTGGCAATGGCCGCGGCCGCGGAACAACTGGAATCCGTGATCGATTCGCTTATCGCCGTGCCACCCGGGCCGGAAGCCCGGGTTTTCGAGGCGATGCGTTATGGAACACTCAATGGCGGCAAGCGTCTGCGCCCCTTCCTGGTATTGTCGGGCGCGCGGCTGTTCGACGTTCCCGACGCCCTGGCATTGCGTGTCGGCGCTGCGTTGGAAATGATCCATTCCTATTCGCTGATCCATGATGATCTGCCCGCGATGGATGATGACGATCTGCGGCGCGGCAACCCGTCGTGCCATATTGAATTCGACGACGCGACGGCGATTTTGGCGGGTGACGGGCTTTTGACGCTGGCATTCGAGGTGCTGGCCGACCCGGCCACACATCCCGATGCCGAAATTCGCTGCACCCTGGCCACGTCCTTTGCGCGGGCGGCGGGCGCGGCCGGCATGGTCGGCGGCCAGATGATCGATCTGGAAGCGGAAAAGCTGGAAGCGACGCCGGAATTGATTACCCGGTTGGAAAACATGAAAACCGGGGCGCTGATTTCGCTGAGTTGCGAGAGCGGGGCGATCCTTGGCGATGCCGGCGCCGACGCACGTGCCATCTTGCGGGATTTCGGATATGATCTGGGGCTTGCCTTTCAGGTCACCGATGATCTACTTGATGTTGAGGGCGATGAAGCGAACCTTGGCAAGAAGGTCGGCAAGGACGCGGCGGCGGGAAAAGCGACATTCGTTTCCCTGTTGGGGGTTGAAGGCGCCAGGCGGGAAGCGCGCATGTTGGTTGACCGCGCAATTGCCCGGCTGGAAGGTTTCGGCAAGGATGCCGACGCATTTCGACAGATGGGTTATTTTGTACTGGAACGCCGAAATTAATCGGCGTCCGGATTTAGCGTTTGCGGGATGAGGATTTTATGGGCTCCGTAGAGACACCACTGCTGGACAGCGTTCGAGTTCCCGCCGATCTGCGTGAATTTTCGTCGGCCCAGTTGAAACAACTCGCCGAGGAACTTCGGGCCGAGACCATTGATGCGGTTTCCGTGACCGGGGGGCACCTCGGCGCCGGGCTGGGTGTCGTTGAACTCACCGTGGCACTTCATCATCTGTTCAATACGCCGGACGACAAGCTGATCTGGGATGTGGGTCATCAGGTCTATCCTCATAAAATTCTGACCGGGCGGCGCGATCGTATCCGCACGCTGCGCCAGGGCGGTGGGCTGTCGGGTTTCACCAAGCGGACGGAAAGTCCGTATGACCCGTTCGGCGCGGCCCATGCCTCCACATCCATTTCGGCGGCGCTCGGCTTTGCCGTGGCGCGGGATTTGCAGGCCCGCGACAACCACGTGGTGGCGGTTATCGGCGACGGCGCCATGTCGGGCGGCATGGCGTATGAAGCCATGAACAATGCCGGCAGCATGGAGTCCAAACTGATCGTCATTCTCAACGACAACGACATGTCGATCGCGCCGCCGGTGGGCGCCATGAGCGCCTATCTGTCGCGGCTGATTTCATCCAAATCCTACCGTTCGCTGCGTGACATCGCGCTGCATATGACGGAACGTTTCCCGCGCGCCATGGGCATGGCCGCCCAGCGCGCCGAGGAATTCGCGCGCGGCATGTTGACTGGCGGCACCATGTTCGAGGAACTCGGGTTTTTCTATGTCGGCCCGATCGATGGGCACAACATGGATCACCTGCTGCCGGTGCTGCGCAATGCCCGCGACGACACAGCCGGCGGCCCGATCCTTATCCATGTGGTGACCCAAAAGGGCAAGGGGTATGTTCCGGCGGAGGAATCCGACGACAAATATCACGGCGTCGGCACCTTCGACGTGGTCACCGGCACGCTCGACAAGGCCAAGCCCAATGCGCCGAGCTATACCAAGGTGTTTGGCCAGGCCCTGGTGCGTGAAGCCGAGAAAGACGACAAGATTGTCGCCATCACCGCCGCGATGCCGTCGGGAACCGGGACGGATTTATTCCAGGAAGCGTTCCCTGACCGGTGTTTCGATGTGGGGCTGGCGGAACAGCATGCGGTGACATTCGCCGCCGGGCTCGCCGCCGACGGGATGAAGCCGTTTGTGGCGATCTATTCCACATTCCTTCAGCGCGCCTATGACCAGATCGTCCACGACGTCGCCATTCAGTCATTGCCTGTCCGCTTCGCCATGGACCGCGCCGGGCTGGTCGGCGCCGATGGGGCGACCCATGCGGGCTCGTTTGATATCGGTTATTTCGGCTCGCTGCCCGGTATTGTGATCATGGCGCCGGCGGATGAGGCGGAACTGGTCCACATGGTGGCCACGGCGGCGTCCATTGATGACCGGCCCAGCGCATTCCGCTATCCGAGAGGCGAAGGCGTCGGTATTGATTTGCCGAACGTGGGCGTGCCGCTTGAAATCGGCAAGGGGCGAATGATGCGCCAGGGGACCAAGGTTGCGATCCTGTCTTACGGCACGCGCCTGCAGGAAAGCATGAAGGCCGCCGAGGAACTCAACGCCATGGGGCTGTCGACCAGCGTCGCCGATGCCCGCTTCGCCAAGCCGCTGGACGAGGATCTCATCACCCGGCTGGCCCGCGAGCATGAGGTGCTGATCACCGTTGAAGAGGGCGCGGTCGGCGGATTTTCGTCGCTGGTGCTCAATTTCCTCGCCGTGAACGGGCTGCTCGACAAGGGCTTGAAGGTTCGGCCCATGACGCTGCCCGACAGGTTCATCGATCAGGACAAGCCCGCCGCGCAATATGAAGAGGTCGAGCTCAACGCGCCCCATATCGTGGCCTGTGCGCTGAGCGCGCTGGGCCGGGCGGAAGAAGCCGTCATTCAGACCAAACGGGCTTGATTCATAACAGGAGGCGTGGCGGACGGTGGCTAAATCCCGCCTCGATACGCTGTTGGTCGATCGGGGCCTCGTGGACTCCGAGACGAAAGCCCAGGCGCTGATATTGTCCGGCGTCGTGTTCAGTAATGAACGCCGTCTCGACAAGCCCGGTGTTCCCATCGACCTGGACGCCGACATTGAAATTCGCGGAAAAATCCATCCCTGGGTGTCGCGCGGCGGCCTCAAGCTGGAACGCGCGCTGGATCATTTCCAGATCGATGTTTCGGGGTTCGTCTGCCTTGATGTGGGGGCGTCCACCGGCGGCTTTACCGATGTCGCCCTGTCGCGCGGCGCGACCAAAGTTTATGCGGTCGATGTGGGGCGAGGGCAACTGGCCTGGAAGCTGCGCCAGGACGATCGGGTGGTGGTGCTCGAACGCCGGAATGCGCGCCATCTGACCGAAGACCATATTCCCGAACCCGTCGATCTCATCATGTGTGACGCCAGCTTTATCGGATTGGAAACCGTTCTGCCCGTTCCGCTCACATTCGCAGCCCCCGGCGCCTGGCTTGTCGCCCTGATCAAGCCCCAGTTCGAGGTCGGTAAGGGGCGCGTCGGCAAGGGCGGCATCGTGCGTGAACCCGAATTGCACGATGAAGTCCGCCAGCGCATTTCGGCCTGGCTTGACGGTCTGCCGGGGTGGCGGGTCATTGGCATCACCGACAGCCCGATCAAGGGGGCCGACGGCAACCGTGAATTCCTGATTGCCGGACGGTACGCCCCATGAGGAACCCGGGCAGGGACGGGCATCGTAAAAAGAGGCGTGGCGGGCGGGGGCCGGGCAAGCCGGGTTCCGGAAAGAACGCGCCCATCAGGATCATCGAAGCCGAGATTACCGCGATTGGCAGCCAGGGTGACGGCGTTGCGCATGATGACGATGGCGTTCTTCACGTGCCCTATACGGTTCCCGGCGACCGGGTGCGCCTGACACTCGGCAAGGGCGGGTCGGTTATCAAGGTGGACAGATTGTCCGGCGGCGACGGGCGTGTCGCGCCCGCCTGCAGCCATTTCGCTATTTGCGGCGGCTGCGCCCTGCAGCATGTGCGCGACGGCGACTACGAAGCGTGGAAGCGTGACCGGGTGATCGACGCCCTGGGCAAGCGCGGGCTTCACGTGACGATCGATGACATGATCCGCATCCCGCCCGGGGTTCGCCGCCGTGTCCGCCTCGGCGCACAGGCGACCCAGAAAGGCGTGGTGCTGGGATTCAAGCAGGGGGGCAGTCACCATCTGGTCGATATCACCGAATGCCCGGTGACCAGCCCCGGCATTGTCGCGCTTCTGCCCCGCCTTCGCGCCGTGCTGGAGGAATGTCTGGCCCCCGGCGCAGCAGCGGAAATTTCCGTGACGCTCGCTGGATCCGGGTTGGAGGTGGTGGTGGAGACCATCTCTCCCCTCGAAATGGCGGAACGGGTGCGTCTCGCCCAATGGGCGGAGGAGGTTGATCTGGCCCGCCTCGCCTGGGGCGGTGAGACGGTTGTTCAGCGCCGCGCGGTTCAGGTGACGGTGTCGGGCATCACGGTCGATCTGCCGGAGGGCGCGTTTCTGCAACCGTCCCAGGACGGGGCCGCCGCGCTGGAAGGGTTTGTGCTGGACGCTCTGCGGGGCTCCCAGTCTGTCGCCGATCTCTATGCCGGGTGGGGGCCGTTCGGCCTCGCCCTGGCCGCATCGGGCAAGACTGTGCAGGCGTATGAATCCGACCCCGCGCAAATAAATGCGCTGACGGGCGCGGCGCTGCGCGCCGGGCTGGATCAGAAAATCACCGCATGGGAACGCGACCTCCGCCACCGGCCGCTATTGGCTGACGATCTGGCCGGTCTGGATGGTCTGGTTCTCGACCCGCCGCGCGCGGGGGCGATGGAACAGGTGGGTGAACTGGCGATCTCGGCGATTGCCACGCTGGTCTATGTATCCTGCAACCCGGCCAGTTTCGCGCGCGATGCGCGGGTTCTCGTCGATGGTGGATATCAGCTTGAGCGGGTAACGCCGGTCGACCAGTTTTTATGGTCGCCGCATGTGGAACTGGCCGCCATGTTCCGGCGTTGACGATTATTCCGCCGCGATCGCCGCGCTGAACCCGTATAATTCCATGAGGCCGAGATCGCGTGCGATATCGAGCCCGACCTGCAACGATTCTTCGTCTAGCCCGGTGAGCGGACGACGGAAACCGCCGGCAGGCAGGCCCAGCGCACCCATCAGGGATTTCACCGCCACCGGGTTGATCGCCGAATAGGTGAAATGCAACATCGGCAGCATGCGGAGCCAGGTTTCGCGGCAATTGACGGCGTCTTCATAGTTTTCCCAAGGTTTCGAGATCACCGCCATTTCGCGCGGGATCACATTGCCCGACATATTGGCAGTGCCGTCGCCGCCCAGCGCCATCAGGGGAATTACCAGCCCTAGATTGGGCGAATCGCAGCACATCAGGGAGAAATCGGGGCGCGCGGCGCAGAGCTGAGATATCTGCGCGACCCGCGACGTCGATTCCTTGTTGACCACGATATTGGGATGTTCGGCGAGTTTCAGGACCGCCTTGGCGGACAGATCGGTCTTGACCCGTGGCGGGTTGTTGTAAATGCCGATCGGAATCGCGCTGGCGTCGGCGATATCGAGGAAATAGCGTATCGAATCCTCTTCCGACGGGCAGATATAGGACGGCACCGCGAGAATCGCGCCGTCGGCGCCTTCGCCGGCCGCGTGACGGACATTTTCTATCGCCGCTTCGGTGCTGTTGCCCGAGCAGCCGTAAAAAAACGGCATGGCGCCGGTGTGGAATTTCATCGTTTCGGTGACAATGGCGCGGCGTTCCTCGGGTGTCAGCAGTGATGTTTCCCCGGTGGACCCCATGAACAGGACGGCGCTGGTGCCGTTTTCCTCCTGGAATTGCAGCAGCGTCCTGAAGCCTTCGAAATCAACCGAATCGTCTCGATTAAACGGCGTTATCAGAGCGACGAAGGATCCTTGAATTTTTTTCGAGGTCATGACGGTCCTCACTGATTATATGCGCGGATGCCCCATTACAGGCCATCCGGGCGCTGATGTCTAGCCGCACTGCGCCTTGTGGCGCAGCAGGTGATCGGCCAGCACGCAGGCCATCATGGCTTCGCCGACCGGGACCGCGCGGATGCCGACGCAGGGATCGTGCCTTCCCTTGGTGGCGATGTCGGCGTTCTTGCCCCTGATGGTGACCGTGCGGCGCGGGGTCAGGATCGAGCTGGTCGGCTTGACCACGAAGCGCAGCACGATGTCCTGGCCGGTGCTGATGCCGCCGAGGATGCCGCCGGCATTGTTGGACAGGAAACCGGGCTTCGCGCCGCGCATGCGCATTTCGTCGGCGTTTTCTTCGCCGGTCAGTTCGGCGGCCCCGAAGCCCGCGCCGATTTCCACGCCCTTGACGGCGTTGATCCCCATCATGGCCGAGGCCAGATCCGCATCGAGCTTGCCGTAGATGGGCGCGCCGAGACCGGCGGCCACGCCGCTGGCGACGATTTCAATCACCGCGCCGACCGATGAACCCGTCTTGCGGATTTCATCCAGATAGACTTCCCATTCCTTGGCGGCGGCGGCGTCGGGACACCAGAACGGATTTTTCTCCGTGGTTTTCCAGTCCCATCTGGCGCGGTCGATTTTCCGGTCGCCGATCTGGATCAGGGCGCCGCGAATTTTCACGCGCTTGCCCAGCACCTTGCGGGCGATGCCACCGGCGGCGACCCGGCTGGCGGTTTCCCGCGCAGACGACCGGCCACCGCCCCGGTAATCCCGGATGCCGTACTTGGCGTGATAGGCATAATCGGCGTGACCCGGACGGAACTTGTCCTTGATGTCGCCGTAATCCTTCGACCGGGCATCCTGGTTGCGGATCATCAGGCTGACCGGCGTTCCGGTGGTTTTGCCCTCGAACACGCCGGACAGAATTTCGACTTCGTCCGGTTCGCGGCGCTGGGTCACGAAGCGGGACTGGCCGGGCCGGCGGCGGTCGAGCCAATGCTGGATTTCAGCCGCTTCAATGGAAAGTCTGGGCGGCACGCCGTCGACAATGCATCCGATTGCCGGGCCATGGCTTTCGCCCCAGGTGGTGACGCGGAATAATGTGCCGAATGAATTGTCGGACATGGCGTGTTCAGCCCGTGTTTCAGACGGTTGAAATATCGGGCGCGTCGACCGCCTTCATGCCGACCACGTGGTAGCCGCTGTCGACGTGATGGATCTCGCCGGTAACGCCGCTGGAAAGATCCGACAGTAGATAGACTCCGGCCCCGCCAACATCATCGATGGTGGTGTTGCGTTTGAGCGGCGCATTGTACTCGTTCCATTTGAGGATATATCTGAAATCACCGATGCCCGATGCGGCCAGAGTCTTGATCGGGCCGGCCGAGATTGCATTCACGCGAATGTTCTTTCCCCCCATATCAACGGCCAGGTACCGCACGCTGGCGTCCAGGGCGGCCTTGGCGACGCCCATGACGTTGTAATGGGGCACCACCCGTTCGCCGCCGAGATAGGTCAGGGTCAACAGGCTGCCGCCGTTTTTCATCAACGGTTCGGCGCGCTTGCAGATCGCCGTGAAGGAATAGCAGGATATGTTCATCGACATGGTAAAGTTCGCCGGCGAGGTGTCGACGTAGCGCCCTTTCAACTCGTCCTTATCGGAATAGGCGATGGCATGGACGACGAAATCCAGCCCGCCCCAGCTTTCTTCCAGGGTGCTGAAAACATTGTCCATGCTTGTTTCGTCGGTGACGTCGCATTCGAGCACCAGTTTGGAGCCCAGGGAATCCGCCAGGGGCCGGACGCGTTTTTCCAGCGCCGCGCCCTGATATGTAAATGCCAGTTCCGCGCCATGGGCGGCGGCTTGCTTTGCAATGCCCCACGCGATTGACCGATCATTTGCAACGCCCATGATCAGCCCGCGCTTGCCGTCCATGAGTCGCCCGTTTTCGCTCATGTTCCCCCCGAAATTACAGACAGCGGCAACCAGTCCGCGTACGACGCCCTCCCCGTTTGAACGGCCATCGTCATCTTATACCAATGCTCTGTGCGGGAATAGCATGGGGCGATGAAAATAGTAAGTGCGCGCGGTTCAGTTGTTGGCGATTTTCCAGGTCCCGTCATATTGGCGGCAGGCGGTCCCCCGAACGGTTTCGGTTCGCCCGTCAATCGTCACGGTCTGGGTGTATTCCCGGCAATTCTGTCCACTCGGCGTATTGTAGGTCCGGGTTGGCACCACGGTGCCGCTGTGCCCGCTGTCGGGATTTCGCCAGCTTGATACCTGATGGGTCGGCGTGGTTTCCAATGCGGTTTGGGATGTTTGCTGCATGGCGAGACGATCCGCGCGATCCAGGGATTTGCCCACTTCGCTACCGAGAAATGCGCCGGCCAGGGTTCCCACGGCGACGGCGGCCAACTGGCCTCCGCCCGAACCGATTTGCGATCCGACAAGGGCGCCAAGGCCCGCGCCGATGATGGTTCCACCAGTTTGCTTGTTGAGTTCGCCCTGCTGACAGGCCGCCAGCGAGAGAACGAGAATGACCGGCAGGGCGGTTTTTTTAAGATTCATGGGTCGGGATCCCTCAAATTTAATGGGTTCGGTTTATGGCGCCTGATTTTCCAAATTTTCGACCAGACGGTTGAATCCGCATGGTCGAACAGTTTAATGACAGTGACATGGTGATTAATATCAGAAATTTACAGGATCGTTTTTTAGAAAAGAGTAATT